>JALZUH010000105.1 GCA_023301645.1 Akkermansiaceae bacterium | reverse complement strand
ATTGGCGTATTTAGAATCCGTGACGAGCACCGCCTGCAGGTGGTCACCGAGAGCTGACTCGACGGCTATGGTGTAGTCTTTTTCCACCTGAATGAGCCCAGCTAATACACCGCGCACGCCATTGAGGAAGAAGGTCGGCTCGTCGAGTCCCTTGAGCACTGATTGGGTTCCTTTTTCAAATCCCTCACCACTCTCGACAAGTTGGCGTAGCACATCGAGTCTGGAGGTCGTGCGTGAGAAATCCTTATGCGCCTCGGTGGCGGCCTCCTTGATACTCTGGAGCTCGCCACGTGATGCTTGGAATCCTTCTTCGGCAAGCATCTGCTCTTGCTCGTAGCCACTGAGTTTACTACGGCGGCTTTCTAGCTCGGCACTGATTCGCTGTTGTTCGAGAATGGCGGCTTCGTGCTCGGCTTGTAAGCGGTCGCTATCAGCACTGAGGCGATTAGTTCGCTCACGGCTATTCTCCATCATGGAGAGTGCGCTTTCGATTTTTGCCTGACTGGCGGCGATCACTGACTGCGTCGTATTGGCCTCACCGCGAATACTGCGTAAGACCCCCTCTTTCTCCTCACGCTCGGCACGCTGGATGGCAGCATGTGACTCGTGCTCAGAGAGCATTGCTTGCTGGCTCTCGATACGCTCGGTGAGCTCGATGAGCATTTTCTCAGCCTCTTCACAGTCAGACTGCTGCTGTAGGAGCTTCTCCTGAGCCTCCATGATGTCCGTCTGATTCTGGATCACTCGGGCCTCGAGCTCGGCTTGGCGCTCGTTATTAAAGGTGATACGACTCTCCGCGGCACTGGCGGCATTACTGTGCTGATTGAGCTGCTGGCGGATCTCTGAGAGCTCAGACTCTAGGCTCTGCGCGGCATCTCGTGCTGCGACCACTGCGAGCTCCTTCTCTGGCAGGTGCACGTCGAGTTCATTTTCACGCACTTCTAGCGCGTGGATGGAGCTCTCTAGCTCCCCTAGGTCGGCACGGTAGAGCGTGTATTTATGATGACTAAAGTGTGTGTCTAGGATTTGCACGTCCTTGGCAAGATCCTGATATCTGCGTGCCTTGGCGACCTGACGTTTCAGCGAGTTCATCCGACGCTCCTGTTCAGCAAGCACGTCTGAGACTCGCAGTAAGTTTGCCTCAGTGTATTCTAGCTTTCGGAGTGCTTCTTTTTTCTCTTTCTTAAACTTGGTAATACCAGCTGCCTCCTCAAAGACCATGCGTCTATCCTCAGGGCGTGAGCTCAGTAGCATGTCGATCTTCCCCTGCTCCATAATGGAGTATGAAGTTCTACCAATACCAGTATCCATGAAGAGTTCATGAATATCGCGTAGGCGACAAAGGCTCCCATTGATACGAAACTCCGACTTACCATCGCGAAATACTCGACGGGTAATAGCTACCTCATTGAAGTCGACTTTGAGAATCTCTTCGCAGTCAGCCAGTGTCATCGTCACCTCCGCCATACTCAGGGCAGCACGTGCTCGGCTATTGCCACTCTTGTCAGTGCCATTGAAGATGACATCTGACATTTCACCCCCACGCAGAGCCTTAGCAGAAGTCTCCCCTAGCACCCAGCGGATGGCATCGACAACATTCGACTTACCACAGCCATTAGGCCCCACGATACCGGTCACACCATTAGGGTGAAACTCAAATTTAGTCTTATCCGCAAAGGATTTAAAACCGTGGATATCAAGTGACTTCAGATACATAATCGTTGATGGGGAGTCATCGAAAGTGGTCGAGGGCAGGTGCACAATGAGCTCCGTGTCATTCTATGGGGAGATGAAGCCCATCCAAGAAAAAACAACCCGAAGCACAACATGTAGACATGAAATCAACAAATAATACCACATGTTGAGCTATGTCATATTTAACGAAAGTGAACCAAATGACACTTCTTGGATGCCAAACTCTGCGAAAAATGACACAAATTTCCATCTAAACAGACCGACAAAGCTTTGACAAGAACACCTCTTTAGAGTTAATAAAAGGCGCGTTTACAACTTTTTGAATCACCATACATTTCCAATGTCTCAACAAACCGCCAATCAACCTCTCATGAGCAACCCAGATGTCACCCTAATCGGTGGCGGTATCATGAGTGCTACTCTAGGAATTATCCTCAAGCAGCTAAATCCCAAGATCACCATTCAGATCATCGAGTCACTCGAAAAAGTAGCTCTTGAGAGCTCGCAGGCATGGAACAACGCAGGCACAGGTCACGCCGCACTCTGTGAGCTTAACTACACCTCTGAAGCTGCTGACGGCAGTGTTGATATCTCCAAGGCAATTGGCATTTTTGAATCATTTGAAGAGTCCAAGCAGCTATGGAGCTTCCTCATCGAGCAGGGACTCATCGATAATCCTAAGGACTTCATCCGCCGCGTGCCGCACATGAGCTTCGTGAGAGGTGCCGATAACGCCCGCTACCTCAAGAATCGTCACGAGGCGATGACAGGTCATCACTTCTTCAAGGAAATGGAATACACCACCGACCATGAAGAGATCAAGCAATGGGCACCACTCCTCACGCAAGGTCGCAGTGACAATGAAGCTATCGCCCTCACTCGCGTAGAAAACGGCACTGACATCGACTTCGGCGCACTCACCGATAAGCTTATCGAGCGCCTCACTCAGATGGACGGTGTGCAGATGAATCTCAACACTGAAGTCTGTAATCTAGGTCGCAGCCGTAATGGCACATGGAAGGTCAAAACCCGCAGTAAATGTCAATGTGGCACTCAGAGCATCAAGACCAACTTTGTCTTCATCGGTGCTGGTGGAGGTAGTCTCCACCTCCTCCAAAAGGCAAACATCCCAGAGGGCAAAGGCTTCGGCGGATTCCCCGTAAGTGGTCAGTTTCTCGTATGTAATAAGCAAGAAATCGTCGACGAGCACCAAGCGAAAGTCTACGGCAAGGCAGCAGTCGGAGCACCACCTATGTCGGTGCCACACCTCGACACCCGAGTCATTGACGGTAAGACCGCTCTGCTCTTCGGACCCTACGCAGGATTCTCCCCTAAGTTCCTCAAGAGAGGCTCCATGCTCGATCTATTCAAGTCAGTGAAACCTGATAACCTCATCCCGATGCTCGCCGTTGGTAAGGATAACATGAGCCTCACTGAATACCTCTACCAAGAGGTCATGAATAGCCACGAAGACCGCTGCGACATGCTTCGTGAGTTCTTCCCTGAAGCCAAAAATGAAGACTGGGATCTCGTCACCGCAGGACAGCGCGTGCAGATCATCAAGAAAGTCCCTGAGATTGGAGGTAAGCTCCAGTTTGGCACCGAAGTTGTCGCCTCTGCAGACGGCTCACTAGCAGCCCTCCTCGGAGCATCACCGGGAGCATCCACCTCGGTTTCCATCATCCTCGAAGTCCTCGAGAAATGCTTCCCTAAAGAAATGGAAAGCAAGTGGGCGAAACAACTCACCGACCTCGTCCCATCATACCGCGAGTCACTCAAAGACGACGCCGAAAGATTCGAAGAGCTACGCCAGCGCTCATCTAAGGTGCTCGAGCTCGACATACCGACGGCCAAAGGCTAGCTCGTCACATCTTAGCCTATCTTAACAGGGTGCTTTTGTTTAATGATCTCATTGTCATAAACAAAGCACCCTTTTCTATCTAGTAGAGCTCACTTCTGTCCTCTTCTGCCTCTCCTCTCTCTGATTCTGATTCTGCTTCTGCTTCTGAGACCTCTTGCCCTACTCGCACATGACACCCGACACCAAGCCCCCGCTACAATACCTCTGGCTAGGCCAAGAGATCGCCTACGAGCGCGGACTAGAGATCCAGCAGGAATACCTGACACAGGTGCACGAAGGCAGCCTTAGCAATCACTTCCTCGCACTCGAGCACCAGTCGATTTACACCATTGGGCGCACGCGTGACAAAAGCTCACTAGGTGACAACACCTCCCTACTCCCCCACCCGCTCGTAGAAATCAGCCGAGGCGGCCAAGCCACCTACCATGGCGCGGGGCAGCTCACTGGCTACCCCATAGTAGACCTGCGAGAGCTAGGAAAAGACCTCCACGCCTACATCCGCGCTATCGAGCAAGCCCTCATCCTCACCTGCCGTCAATACGGAGTAAACGCCACCCGACGAGACGGCATGACGGGAGTATGGGTAGAAAACAGAAAGCTCGCCTCCATCGGCGTAGGTGTGCGCAAGTGGATCGCCATGCATGGCTTCGCCATCAACATCACTAAAGAAAGCCTCACAGGCTTCCTCTCCATCACCCCATGCGGACTCGACGGCGTCACCATGACCTGCCTAGAGAGCGAAATCAAATTTGCTCAGATCAATCAATCTGGAGATCTAGAAGCAAGTATCACTACAGCAATGACCAAGGACTCCGTAGCCGACTTCGCAGAGCAATGCTCCACGCACTTACGAGACGCAATAGCCGAACTCCAAGTCAGCTAATGACCAACACAGAGTAGGCATACCTCCTCACTGAGGCTACTTCACTGACCTCCTCGTCTACATATAGACGCTTCAGGGTATTATCAGCTGACTACTTTTCTTCGAGCGGCGCGTCATCTTCATCCTCGTCCTCATCTTCCCCGATAAGCTCGGCGGACTCCTTGATGATCTGCACCTCGCGCTCACGCTCAGAAGGCTGCTTTTTCGTCTGGCTGATCGCCACCCCGAGCCAGCGCAGCTCGAAGCTATTATCCAATGCCACCTTAATAAGCATGGTAAGAGGAACCGCCAGAAGCATCCCCACTGGCCCCCAGATGAAGCCCCAGAAGAGCACGGAGATAAATACCACCACTGTCGACAGGCCGAATCTACGCCCGAGTAAAGCAGGCTCAACAAAGTTACCCAAAATACCATTAATGACCAAATACCCTACCCCCACTAATACCGCCCTTTGAGGGTCATGCATCAACAAGGCCAAGACTACAGGAGGTATACCAGCAATGATCGAACCCACCGCAGGGATGTAATTAAGAGCAAATGCTAGAATCCCCCAGAGTAAAGGGAAGTCCACACCAGCAAGCCAGCAGAGAACACCAGCAATACAGCCCGTAGCGATACTGATGAGAGTCTTGATCCCCAGATACTTCTGAATGTCATGAGTCGCCGTAAGCATACGCTGGAGGTTAGGTCCACGAGCCGCAACGATTGCCTCGAATCTACGGCCAAATACACGAGCCTCACCCAGCATAAACACCACCAGAATGAGAACAATGAAGGACGTCTGTAAAATCTCTAGTAAGCCACTGAGAAGAGAAGCAATATTCTGCTGTAAAAAGTCACCAATAATCACTGGGTCAAAAATCTGCTTAAGCTCATCCTTAGCCCCCTCGAACTGCCACGCCTCGAGCTGATCACCAGACTGCATCGCTAGATTGAAAATCCGATCCCCGTAGAGCTTGATACTATCACCCGATGCCAAATCCGTAATGAGCAAATACCCCACCACGATCAATCCAGAGAGAAAGGCAAAAACCACCATCACGGTAATAAGCACCGCAAAAAACCGAGGAACGCGATGCTCACGCAGCCAGTTCGTAATCGGGAAACTCACCGCCGCCAAAAAGAAAGCCAGCGACACTGGGATGAAAAACTCACGAGCGTAGTAACAACCACACAGCACAACAACTACTGAGGCCAGTAATATCATGACTTTATAGACTTCGGTGGGTTTCTTAGACACGAGGGAGGGGGGCGTTAGTTGTAGTTAAATTTTATTTGGGTCAAATCATGCCCCAAATCGACGTGCAGCATCATAAGCATAGACCAGCATTCTAGCAATCGAATCATTTCAAAAAATAATAAAACCCACACAACAAGCACAACATAGCACTCCCACAGCTTCATCCTTGATAAGTCCACCACGACTGAGGTAATAACTATATTATGCAATCACATGAGATTCTCAAGGAAGCCTTTGACCAATCCAGCCCTAAAGTCATCGCCGCCGAACTAGGCGTCTCACTATCACTCGTCTACAAATGGGCCCAAAAACAAACTGACAGCGGCTCAGGAAGCAGAAACCCCCTCGACCGCGTCATCGAAATCTACGAGCACACCAAAGACACTGCCATCATCGAATGGATCTGCGAGCAAGCAGACGGCTACTACGTCAGAAATCCCCTCAGCCACTGTGACCAAGGCTACGAAGTGCTCCCTGCCACCAATGAAATCGTCGGCCAGTTCTCCAGCATGCTCACCCGTATTTCACAAGCAGCACTCGACAACTCCATCAACCAAGAAGAAGCCGAAGAAATACGCGGCTGCTGGGATAAACTCAAAAGCTACGCAGAAGGATTCGTCCGCTGCTGCGAAGAAGGCGACTTCGAGCTCATGAACAAAGAAGACGAAAAAGCCGCACTCGAAGCCACGCAGCAAAAGGAAAACACGCCGCGCAAAACACTCTACTAAAATAATCTCACTAAACTCCCTCTTTAGAGTTTAGAAAATAACATTTCAAGCTACACCCAAGGCGTCCACATGAACCACTCTCAATACCGCCTCGCCCGTAATCTACTCTTTCGCCTCGACGCCGAAAAAGCACACCACGTCTCACTCGACAACCTCCGCAGACTCGACAAGCTCGGCGTCCTCAAGCTCCTCAGCAGCAAGACCCCACAGAGCCAACCCGTCGACTGCATGGGACTCACCTTCCCCAACTGCGTCGGACTAGCAGCAGGACTCGACAAAGAAGGCAACTGCATCGACGCACTCGGCAAGCTCGGCTTCGGCTCAGTCGAAATAGGCACCATCACCCCCCGCCCACAAGCAGGGAACCCACAGCCGCGCCTCTTCCGCATCATCGACAAAGAAGCTATTATTAACCGCATGGGATTTAACAACCCCGGCATCGAAACAGGCGTCGCAAATGTCGCCTCCTCACACAGCTTTAGAAAACAAGGAGGTATCGTCGGGTTTAACATCGGCAAAAACAAAGACACCCCCAATGAAAACGCCGTAGACGACTACCTCATCTGCCTCCGAGGCGCATGGGACGTAGCCGACTACATCACCGTTAATCTCTCATCGCCCAACACCCCAGGACTGCGCGACCTCCAGGCAGCCGACGAGACAGCCCGCCTCATCGAAGCCCTCAAGCAAGAACAAGAAAAGCTCACCCAGTCCAGCGGCCGCTACGTCCCCATCGCCCTCAAAGTCGCCCCCGACCTCGAGCCCCAGCACATCGCCGACCTTTCCCAAGTCTTCATCGACGGCGGACTCGACGGCCTCATCGCCACCAATACCACCATCAGCCGCAGCGAAGTCGCAGGCCACCGCCACGCTGACGAAGCAGGAGGCCTCTCAGGAGCCCCGCTCACATCACGCTCCACTGAAGTCATCTCAGCCTTCTACAGCCACCTAGGCGACCAGATCCCCATCATCGGAGTCGGCGGCATCATGACCGCCGAAGACGCCCAGCAAAAGCTCCAAGCAGGAGCCAAAATCATCCAGCTCTACACAGGATTCATCTACAACGGCCCACCACTCGTCGACGACATCCTCAAGGCGTAAGGGTTAAACAAATAAGAGCTTAGGCATAGAATACCCCTCTGAGTCCCCCACCCTACACTAGCTGAAAATACTAGTGCTGGAGTTGACTGGGTAAATGATCACTAAACTACTCCGTGGGTAGAAGGTCACTGGTAGCATCTTGTTCTGCCTGTTTTTGTTGTTTGCGTTCCTCTAGCTTACGTTTGATAAAGTTGCCAGCCACGTCTGCCAGCTCTTGGATCTCCTTCGTCTTCTTCATCTCATCGACCTCCTCAGGGGTAAATTCAATGGCGACCTCTAATTGGTTTTCATTTGCGTGCTCTTCACCATGGCTCTTACTTCCACCGATCAAAGGAATCCATACCAATAGAGCAATCGCTAAGGCAGTTGCATACATCACCATTCCGAAAATAATCCCAAACCGCTTCCACGAGGATGTATCCCATGCCTCGTGAAGTTTCCTACGGTAACCAGCGCTGAACATCGCTCGAACCAGAAGGTAAATAAATACGATAGCATCAATCGTGACCTCGATGATAAAGGCGATGATTACGCCAACTAATTCGAGTAAAACTTCCATTTTTAGTAGAACGTCATAGCATAGCCACCACCTACGGGGAGCGAACTCTGCTACTGGATTAAGGGTTATAGTTGTGTGTTAACTTGGCTAGAAATGCGCCGTAGGTGGCTGGTCTACTGCGACTTGTTCTGCATTTTCATTTTGTAGCTGGTCAGACGTTGAAGATATGTGAATTCAACAGGCTTTAGTCTAGTTGAATACTCTTTTATAATTGCAGGAAACTCCTTAAGTCGAGCATCTGAGACTGCCATGTCTGGAGCAGGAATTATACGTCCACTGAGATATGGTCCAGTGGGTGTTAGCTTTCCGATATTCAGATTTTTGCTAGCGTATCGCTCTTCTGAAGATTTGAAACAGTATGCAAATTCAGGCGAATCAGCTCTACCAAGTGGATGAGAAATAGGTCTAATTACTGTAATTTTCTGATCTCTGAAAAAGTATTCGATCCATATGATCTTGGTGATAGCATAATCTTTGTTTTTCGGTGGAGAACTAGCTTTGACCCAAAACTTTGATGCACAGTGAGCTTCGCAAATGAAAACTTCTGGCTTCTCTCCGAGACATAGTGGAGAAAGAACAATTGTTAGTAATACTGAGATTAATGGAATCATATAATTGATCTTATATCCTTTTTGACGAGAGGAATGTAAATTGGGTGTAAATTTTAGCAGAACAGTGTTAATCGCTGACTCTTAACTGATATTCAGTCGAGCCATCCGAGGTTTGGTTTAAATTATTGTTTCCCTGCAAGCATTGTAGCTACAACATCTAAGAGCTATCAAAGATACACTTTTTAGCAAGTTTTTAAGTATCTCTGATTGTTGGCTATCGATGAGATGTTCAGCTGCTGATGAACCAGATACTGATGCCAGAGAGAACAACTACTATTAAAACACCCAAAGTCGATATCCAGAATCTGACAGGTTCTAAATCCCGAAAATACGTTCCTGTGCTGGATGAAACCATACCAGAAGAGACCGCCATATGGAACACCAGCATTCCGGCTGAGCCGATAACAACGGGTAAGATCGCCCACCATGTCTGGTTAATGATACCTCCAAGAATACCATTAACAATTACAGGCAAAACTAACACGATGAACATGCACAGATACCCTCCCCTAAAATATTCCACTCTATAAGGAGGCGCTAACTTCCTAGGCCTATCTCTAGTGCAGGTGCCTCTGAAATGCTCGTATTCCATGATTATAGGCGAACGTCATAGGCAACCCACTACAGGGAGCTAATGATCTCGAAAGGTTTAAGGGTTAAAGTGATCATAAAACTAAACTACTTAGCGTATAGTGGCTTGGTGTGCGCTGCCTTGTTAGAC
This sequence comes from Akkermansiaceae bacterium, assembly GCA_023301645.1. Classification (GTDB taxonomy): domain Bacteria; phylum Verrucomicrobiota; class Verrucomicrobiia; order Verrucomicrobiales; family Akkermansiaceae; genus Oceaniferula. The sequence continues at coordinate 1,515 of JALZUH010000105.1, read as the reverse complement.
TTAATCGCTAGCCTTGAGGATTTTGATCTCCAGTTTACTGTCAACTTTAGGGTTATATGGATACATCAATTCGACGCACTTTTTAACTTGCTCTGTAACTTGTTCGAGAGTGTAGGGGTAGCCTTTTGGAACTTTAGCTTTAGTAAGGTCAATTACAGCCTCCACATCTTTATTGTTCTTCTTATATGTTCCCGATACGACTATTCCGTAAATTGAAGCTAAATTAATATCGTGAGACTTCCTCCATGACCCATCTGAAACAGGGATGAAGGGAGTTGATATGGCTGAAAAAAACCATTCTGGAGAAGCGCCTGCTGTAACAAATGGAACATCTCTAATCCACATCCCAGGATCTTCGTCGGAATCTTGTAACCATGTGACTTGCTTTACTGAACTAAGTTGTATTCCTGAAGCTGATGCAGAAAAGGTCATCATGAATAAAAGTGCTATTATTGTTTTCATATTATTTTTAGGCTAACGTAGAGCTCAACCGCCCGTGTGACAACGATCAAAAACCATTAACGGTAAATTGCTCCAAAACAGAAAAACCATCACACGGGCACAGTAGGGTCGGATGCAGCGCCTTGTTAGGTCAAATTATTGCTGTCGAGCGTTTTAAGTAACACAATCAATTGCTCTCAAAGCTTGAGTATGAACCCTTATCAAGTGCGAACGATCATCATCTGACAAATGTGATTCAATCGATGAATACTTAAATCGATCGCGCCGTCTCTGTAATATTTCTTTTAAATCACTAAGCTCAGAATCCCACGCATCTGGATATGGAAAATGAAGACTCCCTTTTTCTGAGTAGATATGATCACCATTAACTTCCCAACCATACGTAATTAAATGACTGATGAAACGCTCTGCTTGTTCTGGAGATGGCTTCATTGTATTTTTTTATCGAACGTTAGAGGACAGAAGCGCCGGGGAAAAGCGTCAAATTTGATCAGACGGCTTCATCGGCGTCGTCTGCTCCGTCTTGTTCTGCTTGGTTGCTAATTCGTTTCTTAGGGATTGAAGAATTTCATCATCCGTCGGTAGTGGAGCTTCTTTTGCATCTCGTTCGGGTGCGATAAACATCAAATCTAAGACAACCATAACGAGAATCTGGCCAAATATGAAAACAACCACTCCTGTTCCTAAGCCGGTGAAAAAATCCTTGTTGATCCAAACAACCACTCCAATGACAAAGGCAGTAAGGAATAAAACGACTTCGATGATAGTGGCGATAACGTAAGCTCGGATGCCAATGGCAAGAAGCGTTCCGAATAACTCAGTTGCTTTGGTCAACGGACTTTTCATTTATTGCATAACGTCATAGCATAGCTATCCCAATCGGAGGGAGCGAGCGTGGACTGTGGTTTGATGGTTAGAATTATCATAAAGCTCGACAGGAAAGGCGCCATAGGTGATTGGCTACTGCGCCTCATAAGGTGGATTTACGTTAAAAAACACTCTATACAATTTCTACCATACAGGAAGAAAAAACAGCCACGTGATGCAAATTGG
>JALZUH010000104.1 GCA_023301645.1 Akkermansiaceae bacterium | reverse complement strand
ATGCCATTGATAGTTTTTTGGCGAAGCCATATTCTTCAGTTAACAGTTTGTAGGCTGCATCAATTTTAGCATTACCGCTAGGATGCCCTGAAACATCACCGGGTGCGATCACGACATGATAGCCTTCTTTGAGCAGTGTTATATCGCCATTGGTGACGCGTTTGATGGCGTTGGAGCTTTTGCCCCAGAAGATACTACGCCATAACCAAGGATTACCAGCAGCAGGTTTGGCAGGGCAGACAATGGATATTTCCCCTTGGCTGGTCTTTAGCTTATATTGGGCAAAGCCATGAAAGTCAGTTTTCTCACCAGGGAGTTCAGGCATATTGCCAGCTTCTTTCTGATTCTTTGCCTGCTTTAATCCCACTAACTCTTCTATAGCGCGATACCATTGCTTTGCCATGGTTTGGTTACCAAGTCCATTGGGGTGGAGCTTATCCGCTCGCATGCTAGCTTTGAAATTTTCACTAAGCGGGGTGAACTGATCAACAAGGTGAATATCTTTGCCTGCATTGTCATAGAAAGTAACGATTTCAGGCACTGCTTGATTGAAGGTTTGGACAAAGCGTTGATCGTTGAGATGTCTCTCTCCCACTCTGCCATTAGGTGGAATAGTTGCTAGCAAAACGGTTGGGTTACCTAGATCAGGTAAGCTATAGATTGCTTCAACAAGCTTTTTAAGACGCCCTGTTGCGCCTATTGGATTTGTGACGTCATTAGTTCCTAGCATGATAAGGATCACATTAGGCTTCACTTTTGCCAAACGCCCTGTTTGCCAAATTTTTTCAAGCCTTGTTGCAAAACCTCTATCACCCCCTATTTCACCAATACGAATGCCTGATATGCCAGAGTGGTATTGGTAAAGTTTCGTCAAAACACCCCCTCCTTTGGTTGGAAGTCCATCTAGGTTTCTATCGTGATGGCCTGTGAAGCTGAAGTGATAGCCACCATTGATCAATAGGTCATAGAGGGCTTTTCTAGGTGAGCTCTTTTCATCGCCATCGGCATTACCCTGAGTGATAGAATCACCTATCATCCATACAGCACCTAGTTCTTTCGAGCCAGCTGTGACGCCCGCTTGGACTTCGATGCTTCCCCAGTGCAGGCTGAGAATAAGTAGGCTATATACTATCTTAACAATAAGAGGCTCTTTACAGATCATTGATTCTTTATCAACTACTGACGACCTCATTACCAGTAAAAATCTCCCCCGAGCACTCACATACCTAATTAACCAGATCACCAATCGAGCCAAAATCAGGAACGAATAAGCGCTTGTAGAACCTCGATGCGTAGCCGTCTGTCATCCCTGCGAGAAAGTCACAGATCAGACGCGCGCGCACATTGGCGTCCTCGGTGTTTTCAATTTCCTGTGCGTCCACTTCAGGTAGTAGCTGGAAGTCACTCCCTGAGATGGTGCCGCCATCTATGTAGCGGGTTTTTAGCACCTCCCAGAGCCTCGTTAGCATGTAGTCGCCCTTGTGCTCTAATTGCTTTAGCTCTGGTGAGAGAAACACGACCTCATAGGCGAGGCGCTTGTAGACCTCTGACTCTCGGCGCGCATTTTCATCGATGTCTAAGACATAGCGGTAGCGATTAGTCATACCGCTCATCACATTGACATCCTCGCGAAGGGATGCAGCCTTGATGTATTGGCCAATGCGTTTACCGACAAATGGCTCGACGCGATTACCGCGAATCGCCTGTAATAGGTCACCCAGTGGTGATCCTTTAGTAATGGGCTGCCCAGACTTCTCTGCCCAGCGCTCGATACTCAGTATATTGAGAAATCCAGCACGGTAACTATCTGCCAAGTCATTCAGTGAATAAGCGGTATCATCTGCCCAGTCCATGATTTGGCACTCAATGGACTTAAAGCTATCTCTAGACTTTCCGGGAGTGAGCTCTATGGGGAAGTCATTACCCCCCATTGCCCAGTCGAGGTATTGAGTCTGCTGGTCGTAGATAAAGTGGTTTTTAGGAGCCCGCCCCTCGCTCTTAAGCTCACTCCAGAGCGTCTTATACTTCAGCACTCCATCGAGAAAGGCTCGGGTAGGATTCATCCCTGCCTGCTTGGTAGAAAAGATCCTCTCTGTGAGTAGTCGCAGTGTTTGGGCATTCCCTTCAAACCCACCATAGTCAGCCATCAAGAAGTTCAGACTTTTCTCACCCGCATGCCCATAGGGTGGGTGACCTAAGTCGTGGGATAGACAGGCTACCTCTACCAGCTCTGAATCAATATAGAAATCATCTCGAAGCAGCTCCGAGCTACTCTTTAGCCAGTGACAGATCGACCTACCAATCTGCGCCACTTCCAGAGAGTGCGTCAAACGTGTGCGGTAAAAGTCATACTCACCACTCCAAAACACCTGCGTCTTACTCTGCATCTTACGAAATGCAGGCGTATGCAGCACTCGGTCACGATCCACCTGAAACGGCGTGCGGTAGTCCCCCTCGAACTCCCCACCGGAAAGTCGCTCAGTATCAAAGGCATTATAAAAAGTATTCATCGGGCAATGTAAAAGTGGATGACTAGCCAATCATCAAGCTCAGAGCTAAACACGAAATTATCCTAGCTCACAAACCGTAAACGACAACCTAATTACACCATTTCTCTGGCAGATAGATAGGCATTGGCAAGGGCTATCGGTAGATCTCTGGCTAAAGTATCCACTGTGAAAACACGGTGTGCATTGAGCTCAGCGAGCACCTTCTCTCGCTCTTCTAGATAGATAGCAGCAGCCCCGACCTCCAGAGCATCGTCGAGTGTTGCTGACGGCTTCTCCATACGCTCCACCACCGACTCCTCTTTTACATTGGCCAAGATCGTCACATGCTTACGGCGAATCAAGCGAAGCGGCTCGATAAGCTGGTGACTATCCTCACCACGCACATTAGACATCATCACTACCAGTGCTCTACGCTGCTGGTGAGCCATTAGCAGCTGCGCGGCCTCACTGAAGTCACTCGGCGCCGCCGTTGTCTGGTAATCGTATAGATGATTGAGGATTGTCGTCATCGAGTTAAGCCCCTTCACAGGTGCTAACCAACGCGTGCCAGAGCTACCCGAGCTACTCTCCGACCCCAGCCCAATAATCCCCACATGATCACCCTGCCTGAGAGCCGTATAGGCGAGTAGTAACATCGCATTAAGACAATGGTCAAACTGAGGCACACCACCATCAAGCGCGCGCATTCGTCTACCGCAGTCAACAGCCAGTATCACCGTCTGGTCGCGCTGCTCCTGATAGTCACGACTAATGAGTGAGAGCCTCTTCGAGCTAGCCTTCCAGTCGATACTCGAGAGCATATCCCCTAAGTGATAATCCCGTAGCTGGTGAAACTCGCGGCTCATGCCAATGCTGTTCTTTTTCACAATCCCCATCTGATCAGCTCGATTCTCCATCGCAAGTAGCGCGTAGCGAAGAACTGGCTCATAGTTAGGATAAACACGCGTCGTCTGAGATGGCCCACTGCGCAGCTTACGAGACCATAAGCCCAGCGGCGAAAACACCCGCAAATGAGCTCGCTGAAACTCCATCACCCCACGCTCAGATAGACTCACTGGGTAGCTCACCTTCTGGTGGCCACCTCGCGGCAGAGTGCCACTCCACGGCATATCCGCACACACCGCAAATTCAGGGATACCGTCATAACAGACCACCTTGAGCCTCATCCACGCCTTATTACTCATCGTCACCTCCACCAACTGCTCCACTCCAAGGGCGAATCTCCCCGGCAAGCTTCGCTCTAGCTGAGGAACCTTCAGAGTAAGTGTGAGGATAAAGTCTACCAGACACAGCACACCAACAGCCACACCACCCCACAGCCAATAATCCTCCAGCTCAGAGATCAGACCGGCAGCAATGCCTAGACTCATCCAGAGGATAGCTAAAAGAATGGTTCTGAGTGTGGGCTGCATAGTAATAAACTGACCAAATTACAAACGAGGAGCCTCGACGGCATTCACAATAGCCACGAGCGCATCATCAATACTCTGGCCACTAATCGCCATCTCAGGTGCCAGCTGCACACGATGGCGCAGCACAGGCAGGGCCGCTGACTTCACATCATCAGGAGTCACGAAGTCTCTGCCATCCATCAGCGCGTAGGCCTTACCTACTTGGATCAAGCTAATAGCACCACGTGTGCCAGCCCCTAGGCTAATACCCTGTGCTTCGCGAGTCGCGCGGCAGATAGCCACCGCATACTCCACCACCTCATCCACAGCACCAATAGCAGCGCACTCATGCTGAGCATCGATCACATCCTGCTGACTAGACACCTGCTGCACACTACTCGTGCTGAGCCCTTTAGCAGCTGCCTTCGATGTTACTTGAGACACAATGCTCCTCTCCACAGCCGCCTCTGGATAATCAATAATGATCTTCATCAAGAATCGGTCAAGCTGAGCCTCTGGCAGAGGATAGGTCCCCTCCTGTTCGATAGGGTTCTGTGTTGCCAGCGTCATAAATGGCGCATCCAGCTTCATCGACTTACCATCGATAGTCACCTGCTGCTCCTGCATCACCTCTAGTAGAGCTGCCTGTGTTTTTGCAGGAGCACGGTTGATTTCATCCGCTAGTAGTAAATTCGTAAACACAGGCCCCTTCCGCATCTCAAATGTCTGGCTCTTCATATCAAAGAGCGTAAAGCCCGTCACATCAGACGGCATCAAATCTGGGGTAAACTGGATACGCCCGAAGTCGCCACCAAAGGAATGAGCAAGAGCCAGCACTAAGTGCGTCTTACCCAAGCCAGGCTTACCCTCTAAAAGCACATGTCCTCCAGCAAGAAGTGCTGCCAGCACCTGACTGACCACCTCCTCTTGCCCAAAGAACACCTTACTAAGCTCCTGCTTAATCCCCTCACATCGTATCGCTGCCTGCCCAGCAGCTGGTTGGTTTTCGTTCATTATTATTTTTATCTATTAGTTAATTGTTTGAAGTATCGCTTGTAGGTTTCTGACCACACGCACCATCGTCCCGTGATCACGTATGCCGTGGCTACTCATAGCCTCAATCACAGCATCCACTGGTAAAGATGACCTCTCAGCCAGCTTCTCGAAGAAATCCTTATCCTGACCCTGCTCGCCACCGCTACCTACCTTCCTCGTAATCGACGAGCGCAGAGCCGCTAGCAGAGCCTCCTCACTCTTATACCTCCAGAGGAACCTACCCACACCCTGTAGCTGACCTGAGAAATCTCTCATATGCCCTTCTGACAAATCCTCTACAGGCCCAAAGCGAGGTAAATAACACCACAGCCAGAAGACCACCACCACAGCTAGCCCGATCACAGCGTAGCTAAAATGCTGCCATATCAGTGAGAAAAAACTATCCCCCGAGCCACTAGAGAAAATCACCAGCCCATCATAAGTAGGTGAAGAATCCACGATAGCTGCAAGGAAATCCGCATGATCAGCAAAACCAATATAGCGATTTCGCAGCGGACTAGCATCCCCCAATAACGTCACCATACCATCACCATAATACATACTGACGATATGGAAGTCCCCATCATCACTTGAATGAGAACCATCATCACTCGCATCCTCAGAGCCCTCTCCGCTATCACCCTCTGCATCAGTATCAGCCGCCCCCTCAGTGCTCGCATACCTAATAACCGAGCCATCCCACTGGTAGAATGTCAGCTCCCTCTCGTCAAAAGTAACCGAGCATTCAGAAGCATTCAGCAGCGCCCGCTCGGACTCAACCATCGCCTCCCAGTCATCGCGCTCCATCTTCTCAGCCTCACCCTTAATCCATGGAGCTAGCTCCACGCCCACTTCAGCGAAAATATACTCCACACCGGGAAGCTGCTCAACATCTTCAGCATCTTCGCCCTTTTCTGCTTCAGCTGAAATCTCGCCCCCCTCAGAACGCTCCGAATCCACCGACTCATCACTTTCCTCCGACTCCTCTTCTTTTTCTAGCTCATCCTTAGCCTTCTCTAAATCCTCTATAAAGCCCTTCGAGTAAACATTCCTAGGGATGAAGTCATTACCGCGCTTATGCCCATTCTCGAGCATCACCACCACATGGCCGCCCTCGCTGACCCAGTTCATCACCCTCTTCCCTCTACCTGAAGTATTAAGAGAAGACGTTGGAAGGAAGAGTGTCATCACCTCGTCATCCAGCCTACCAACACCTGATTTAGACTCCACCTCGTAGCCCAGCTCTCTGAGATAGCGCTGCCCTGCCAGAAATGCATTAGCCCGCGCCTCCCCCTTATAGCCAAGAGTTCGCTTCTTCAGCTCAGTCTTACCACAAGAGCCAAGCACCAAGCACCCAACGATGCAGAGCAATAAAGAACACCCCCCTCTCCTTAAAAACTGACTCATTTCGCCCCAACCACTCATACCCTGCCCTCCTCACTATGCTTAAGGCTCTCATCTTTACCGTATTGTCCAAATGGCCACTCATCACAGAGCTGCTCCATCACAGCATCATCGGGCACATTCTTACCATAAGCCACCCTCACCCACACCTTCGTGAGCGTTTCGAAATACATAACCTGTCCCTGACCAGCAGCGGTCTGATCACTCATCCCCCCCACACGACGAAGACAATCCCCCTCCGTGTCCCCCTCCTCGATACCTAAGTCCTTATGATTGACAAACCAGCCAATAGCACCTCGGTAAAGATAGCTCAGTGCCAGCTGATGATTCCCCTCCTGCCAAGCAGCGCGAGCCGAAGCCACCACATCAGCAGGAAGTGACTCCAGAGTCACATCCATGCCCATCACCTCCCGTGCCTTCAAGCCCCTACGCTCAGCGACACCATGACCACCCGCCCCACCGAAGAGGTGCCAATTGCGATAGAGCACATACCCCAACCCCACAATCGCGGCAGTAAGTATAGCAAAGAAAATAACATGTGAAAAAATACTCATCGAGAAAGGCAGCGCCCAGTCTCGTCGCTTCCTAGACTTATCCACCCTCACCTTCTCCACCTTCGTATGGATGGTGAAATCATCACTCTCTATAAGCCTCTCAATATCCACCTCAGACTCAGTAGTCAGCTCAGAAAGATCCTCCACCGCTAACTCTACTTCAGCAGCATCTTCAAAAACCCCACTCTCCGCCTGCGCCCCCTCAGTGAGCAAGCCACCACCAGACATCAGCACTCCGAGAAGTAGTAGTAATGAAGT
>JALZUH010000103.1 GCA_023301645.1 Akkermansiaceae bacterium | reverse complement strand
TTCCTTGACGTCTGCGATGACTTGCTCAGCAACGTTCTTAGGACATGCAGCGTAGTGTGAGAACTCCATGGAGAACTGACCACGACCAGATGTCATGGTCCGAAGGTCACCGATGTAGCCGAACATATCACTAAGAGGTGCATCAGCTTTGACGCGGATACCTGTAGGTGTTCTGTCCTGCTCCTTGATCATTCCACGGCGACGGTTAAGGTCACCGATAACGTCACCGACGTTGTCCTCTGGTGTGAATACGTCGAGCTTCATGATAGGCTCAAGAAGCTGTGGTCCAGCCTTAGGCATAGTCTGGCGGTAGCCAGCCTTAGCAGCGATCTCGAAGGCAATAGCAGATGAGTCAACTGCGTGCTGAGCACCGTCTACGAGTGTTACCTTGAAGTTCAAGCATGGGAAGCCAGCGATGACACCCTTGTCCTTAGAAGTCTTGAATCCTTTTTCGATTGCAGGCCAGAATTCCTTAGGAACGTTACCACCAACAACTTTAGATTCGAATTCGAAGTCAACGCCACCTTCTGGATCGAGAGGCTCGATGATGTAGTCGATCTTACCATACTGACCAGAACCACCTGACTGCTTCTTGTGCGTGTAGGAGTCTTCAGTGCGCTTGGTGATTGTCTCACGGTAGGCAACCTGCGGCTGACCTACTTCTACTTCTACGCCGTGTGTGCGCTTAAGAATGTCTACCTTAATGTCGAGGTGAAGCTCACCCATTCCCTTAAGGATGGTCTCGCCTGAGTCGATGTCAGTTTCTACGATGAATGTAGGATCTTCCTTAACCATCTTTCCGATAGCTGTTCCGAGCTTCTCTGCGTTCACCTTGTCCTTAGGGGATACGGCGATGGAGATAACTGGATCTGGGAACACCATTGGCTCGAGAGTAGCAGGCTTGTCCTTATCACAGAGAGTGTGACCTGTCTGAACGTTCTTAAGGCCAACGAGTGCGATGATGTCACCAGCTTGAGCTGAGTCCACCTCCATACGATCATCAGCGTGCATCTCTACGATACGGCCGATACGCTCAGTTTTGCCTGTGAATGTGTTAAGAACAGTCATGCCTTTCTCGATCTTACCGGAGTAAATACGAGTGAAAGTCAGTGCACCGTATTGGTCATCCATGATCTTGAATGCAAGTGCGCGGAGTGGGCCCTCAGCATCTACGATGGCGAACTCACCAGTCTCGTTACCCTCTGGGTCAACTTCTGGCTGAGGAGGAACCTCTGTAGGTGATGGTAGGTAGGCTACAACTGCGTCGAGGAGAACCTGAACACCTTTGTTTTTGAAAGCTGATCCACAGTATGTTGGGAAGAAGTCGAGTGCGATAGTTCCCTTACGGATGCACTTGTTGATTTCCTCGATGCTTGGCTCAGTGCCGTCGAGGTATGCCATCATGAGATCGTCGTCTTGCTCTACAGCTGTTTCGATAAGCTGGCTACGATACATCTCTACGTCGTCTACCATGTCAGCAGGAACGTCTTGGATCTCGTAGTTTTCAGGGAGACCTGAGTCGTCCCATACCCATGCTTTACGGGTAAGAAGGTCGACGACACCTTTGAAGTCGTCTTCGATGCCGATAGGGAGAACCATGATGAGCGGATTCGCTGCGAGAACGTTCTTCACCTGATCACATACGCTGTAGAAGTCTGCACCAATACGGTCGAGCTTGTTAACGAAGATGACACGAGCAACTTCAGATTCGTTTGCGTAACGCCAGTTTGTCTCAGACTGAGGCTCTACGCCACCTGATCCACAGAATACACCTACACCACCGTCGAGAACCTTAAGTGAACGGTAAACTTCTACAGTGAAGTCAACGTGTCCCGGTGTATCGATGATGTTGAAGCGGTGCTTGTTCCAGAAACATGAAGTTGCAGCAGACTGAATGGTGATACCGCGCTCCTGCTCTTGCTCCATGAAGTCTGTTGTCGCTTCTCCGTCGTGCACCTCACCGGTCTTGTGAACCTTTCCTGTGAGTTTAAGAATACGTTCTGTGGTGGTTGTTTTACCAGCATCCACGTGGGCGAAAATACCGATGTTTCTGTAGAGAGAAAGGTCTGTCATAGCTTTGGTGTCTTGTTTAGTTAGTGCGCGCCTCATCGTCGAGGTGGCGCAATGGTGTTCAGAGAGTGAACAACTTAGAGGCGTTTAACTATCTGATTGTGAACTTTTGGCAACTATAGAGTGATAATTTTGGAAAATTATTACCATTTTTTATTCGACAAAGCTGCGTGCAACAGATAATTCCCGCTGCGCCGCATTTGTTTACGGCTTCATTTGTGAATGGCAGGATAGCTCAGGGGTAGAGCGGAGGATTCATAAGCCTTAGGTCCGGAGTTCAAATCTCCGTCCTGCTACCACTCACAAATTCGTTTCAGGAACTTGCTAACCTTTCATTACGGTAGCTCTTTTCTAGACCCTCTTTTTTAACTGTGTTATCATTAAAACACGAAGACTTACGACGATGTTGTTACTTCACACAAATCGATAATCCCGCTCCACTCATGATGTGAGTGAGTTAGTGATTGGTGTGTGCGCCTTTAATGAATCAGGAAATGATCGTTTAATTAGATCTTGTCGAGCTTCGGCTAGATTCCTTGATGATCCTCTACTTGGCTTTGTTAAGCTTCTTTTCTGCGATGTCTTATTTCGCAACACACACCTATTTTTCGTCTTTAAAATACTGGTGTAGCTAGAGCCAGTTACCTTTATCTAGCTGATATCATGGCGACCCTGATCTTACCGAGACGCCCATAGTCTACAAGTCAGCTGAGAAAGTAATCGCTCAAATCGAGAAATACCAATTAGCAACGGTCGCCGCAAAGATCGAGCCGAGAGGGTGTATCATGGCGGGGCGAATGCCTGTGCAGGCTGAGAAGCCGCTGAGTCCAAAGCAGGTCAGGCAGTAGCAGCACAGGTAGATAACCAGAAAACTGGCAAGATGAGAGCTTTGAGTAGCTAATAGACGGGTTCCTTACCTCAGTATAATAAAAAAACCGAAGTCTACTGCGAGGTAGACTTCGGCTTTTTATATCTTCTATGAAGGCTACCCCATTCTATGGAGCGGCTCTAAATGGATAGATGCAGCTTGATTAGAAGCTGTATGAAACACCGATGTTTGTAGTGATGAAGTTGTTGTTTGCGTTACCTGTTACACCTTCATCAGTGTTGTAGTATGTAATACCTGCATTGAATGATGCTGCATCAGTTAGCGCGTAGCTGCTCTGAAGGCCTACTGATGTGAATGCGTAACCTCGTTCACTTGTGTGGAATGCGTCAAATGTAATACCAACTGATACAGGGACGGTGACAGAGAATTTGTCTGTTACGTCGAAGCTGTGTGAAGCACCAAGAACAGCAATCGTTCCCTCAAAAGCAGCAGCACCTCCAACAGCAGGGCCTCCAACAGCAGCACCTGCGTCTGTTCGGACGTGGATGAGAAGTGATGGGCTTAAAAATGTGTCAAGTGCTACAGCGAAGTCGAGGATTTCCTCAGTGTCGCCTGCATAGTTCCAGCTTTGATAAGTCGCGCTATATGTAGCCTTGCCTTTTGCGTATGAAACACCAAACCATGTATCGGTCTCTTGTGTGTCAAAGTCAGAACCGGCTACGTTGTCATTTACGTCAAGCCAGAAGCCTGTGTTGAATGAGAGCGCGTCAGAGACTTGGTAGTTGAATGAGACAGCTGGGTTAAATGTTGATTGGTCTGTCTGGTTAGGTCCGCCGCTCCATACGTCAAGACCGTATGAGATGAAGTGTGAGTTGTAATCAAGTGAGAGAGAGCCTGTGAGCTCGCCAGCTGTTGCTGATCCAGTGGCAACTGCTGCAGCTGCAAGAGTTGAAAGGAGTAGTGTATTGTTTTTCATAGTTATATGTAGTTTTGTGTTCCTTTGTGACTTGGTAGTCACGTCAGGTCGATCAAATTTACACATGAGGTCAAGCATACAGTGTGCCAACTTTTTTTTAATTGCTCGTTTTGTTGTTTGGTAGTGTGGTTTTAGCACTAGCAGATAGCCGCTTGGCGTTGCAGGAAAGAACTGAGTAGCGCTCTTATTTTGTGTGATTGGTTACAGCTGAGGCACTTTTTGAAAAAGAAGATGTCATGATCGATGATTGGAATCTATGTCTCAGTGAATGGACTTTACAGAGATTGATCGAGATGACTTTCGTAACTTGCTCGGTGAAATCGGGAATTGCTACATGCCTTTTGGGCGTTTTGGACCGAAGGAGTTCCCGCCCCATGGTGTTCCTGTTTATGACTTACCGCCTGAGTATCTTAGCTGGTTTGCTGAGAGGGGATTCCCAAAAGGCCGGCTCGGTGAGCTGATGGCAGTGGTTTGTGAAATCAAAGAGGTGGGAATGGATAGTCTCTTCGATCCAATGCGACAGGCAAGGGGTGGACGATTTAGTATTCGCAAAAGAAAGAATCGTCGCGGTGATTCTGAGAGCTTCCAGTAAGTAGCTAGGGTAGAATAGCTGGCGGCATCAAGGGCTGCCATAGTGACAACAGGTGATGGTAGCGGGATCGGGGGATAATACCGCAGGGCTTATGAGTAGCCGAATGGGTCTGACTGAGCAGATTTGGGCTTACCGAGGATTTCGGTAAGGATGACGGCTTGCTTAGCTGATGCGGGGTTTGAGAGTAGCGCTCGTAGGGAGATGTTGCCTTTGCTTTTTTTGGCACGTGCTTTTTCTTGCTGCTCTCTTTGCTGAAGTCTTAGCAGGGCTTGTTGTTGCTCTGCTGTGAATTCTTTTTTGACTGGGGCAAAGGTGGCAGGGACTTTGTATGGCTCTTCTTGAGAGGGCAGTTGAGCTCTGTGTTGTTTGACTGGCGGAGGAGAGAACTCTTTGCGTGAGAATGGGGGCGGGCTATGAGGTTCCCTCTTGGAGCTGTATGCTGGGGGCACTTCTGGAGGCCGCGTTGGCTGCGCAGGTTCGCGTGCGGTTTGTCGCTGCTTGATTTGCTGGCGGTATTCCTCGTAGATGCCCTCTAGTGAGTTGGCCTGTTCGGCTGGCTCTCGCTCAGCTGATTTTGCGCCTGTAGAGCCTTGGCCTTTGAGCCTTTCACCCACCCACCTGATCGCACTGATGACTACGGCGAGTATCAGGACGATGGCTTGGAAATTAATATCTTCCATGGTGGGGCTTGATGAAGGCTGCGGAGGCGGGCTAAGATGTTAGCAGTAGAATCTACTACTCCTGAGCTTCGCCATCTTCTCCTGCGATGGAGTCGCGCATCTTGGTGTCGGCTTTGACATTTTGGTATTTGACGTAGTCCATGATGCCGAGATTGCCACTGCGGAAGGCTTCTGCGATGGCAGTAGGGATACCAGCTTCGGCTTCGACGACCTTGGCTCTCATCTCTTGTGTTTTGGCTGACATTTCCTGCTCGACGGCGACCGCTGCAGCGCGGCGCATTTCGGCTTTGGCCTGTGCTACTTGCTTGTCGGCTTCGGCTTGCTCTGCCTGGAGTCGTGCTCCGATATTGTCGGCTACGTCTACGTCGGCGATGTCGATGGAGAGTATCTCGAAGGCTGTGGATGCGTCTACACCTTTGGCGAGGACGAGTTTGGAGATATTGTCAGGGTTTTCCAAGACGTGCTTGTAAGACTCGGCTGAGCCTACGGAGGTGACGATACCTTCTCCCACTCGTGCGATGATGGTTTCCTCAGTAGCTCCTCCGACAAATCGATCGAGATTGGTGCGCACGGTGACTCGTGCACGTGCGTTGACAGCAATTCCGTCTTTGGCCACGGCGGTGATTTTATTATTACCACTGATAACGGCAGGCACGTCGATGACCATCGGGTTAATGGATGTTCTGACGGCTTCGAGCACGGTTTTACCGGTGTCTTTGGTGGCAATGTCGATAGCACAGGCGCGATCGAAGGACAGGGTGATGCCCGCTTTGTCGGCGGCAATCATGGAGAGGATGACCTCTGGCACATCTCCACCTGAGAGGTAGTGAGCTTCGAGCATGTCAGTGGTGAATTCTAATCCAGCTTTGACCGAGGTGATACGGCTATCGACGATCAGGGCGAAGGGGACTCTTCTAAGCCACATGCCGACGAGGCTTCCCATGCTTACAGGAGCTCCTGATAACTTAGCACGAAGCCAGATTTTGAAGAATTTCAGGAGGATGAGGAAAATGATAAGTCCGAAAACTCCGACAATGGCGAGGAAGGCAAGCTCGGGAATGATGGCAAGTGTTGTAGGCATGGTTTGTAAGTTAGCTTTGTTGATTGTTGTAAACTGAATCATGGGAGCGGTGGTGGCAAGTTGGAAAAAAGGGAAATAGAGACATGGCTAAAAGTATTTAAATTCGAGGCGGCTCATTTCTAGGTGATTGTCGCCTTGCTTTTCATTCGCGATGAGGTCATTAGTTTTTCCAGATGAAACAATTTATTTACAGCATACTCGTTAGTGTAGGTGTTTTGGCGTGTAATTCATGCGATCGCCATGCTTGGGAAAACAGCGCTGAAGGCGTGAAGGACGGCACCAAGAATCTCTTCCATGCAGAAGATATCCTTGAGCACGGTCATGGCCATGATGATGCCGTTGATGATTCTAGCGATCATTAAGTATTTTCAGCGGTATTGAGTTGTTTCTCAATGCCGCTATTTTTTGAATAGATTCTGGGTGGAT
>JALZUH010000102.1 GCA_023301645.1 Akkermansiaceae bacterium | reverse complement strand
ATCTCCATCTGGCTGCGCGTGCACTATCGTGGTAAGATCAAATGGTAATCACACGTAATTTCTTAACTTAATTTTCCTATGACTACAAACGCATCAGAGCAACCCTCCTCACCTGCAACAGAGGCAGCAGGGTCCAACCTGCCGCCAATGATCGAAATTGACGATCTATCATTTAGCTATGATATGGGCAAAACCAATACACTGCGCAACATTTCGCTTAATCTTCCTGAGAAGCAAGTGACCGCATTTATCGGGCCATCAGGCTGTGGTAAATCTACCCTACTGCGCTGCCTCAACCGCATGAACGACCTCGTCGAAACTGCCAAAATAACCACTGGGCAAATTCGCATCATGGGTCAGGACATCAATGCTAAGTCCGTCTCGCCTATCGAGCTGCGTAAGCAAGTCGGCATGGTATTCCAGAAATACAATCCCTTCCCTAAGTCTATCTACGACAACGTCGCCTACGGACTTCGTATTCAAGGCATCAAAAAAGCCTCAGTCCTTGATGAAGCCGTCGAGAAAAGCCTTCGTGGTGCCGCTCTATGGAGTGAAGTGAAGGATCGCCTCAAAGATAGTGCTCTCGGACTCTCTGGAGGACAGCAGCAGCGACTCTGCATAGCTCGCACCATGGCAGTCAGACCGAAGGTCATCCTCATGGATGAGCCCTGCTCAGCACTTGACCCTATCGCCACCGCTAAGATCGAAGAACTCATGAACGAGCTGCGTAAGGAATACACTATCGTCATCGTCACCCACTCCATGCAGCAGGCTAGTCGTATTTCTGACAATACGGCCTTCTTCTACCTCGGTGAAGTTATCGAATACGGTAATACCGATCGAATCTTCTCAAACCCTACCCAGCAACAAACCGAAGACTACATCAGTGGCCGCTTCGGCTAACCTCTACCCCAACCAATATCACCATGGAAAACAGAGACCACATTCTCACCAGCTTTGATCAAGCCTTACACCAGCTCAAGGACACGACCATCGCTATGGGTGCCAGCACTCAGCGCAATCTTGAAAACGCATTTAATGGACTAATGCAGCGTGATAAGCAGCTATGTAATCAAGCCATTGCCGACGATGACGATCAAGACCGCCTTGAGATTGAAATCGATCGTATTGGCATGAGTATCATGACGAAGTTTCGCCCTATAGCTAGAGACTTGCGTCTCGTCATCGCCTCGATGAAAACATCCTCTAACCTTGAGCGCATCTCCGACCAGTGTGTGAGTATAGCTAAGCGCTCACGCAAAATGCTCAGGAACCAAGACATCCCTGAGAAGTCACGCATCGAGACTCTCTACAAAGTCTCTGCCAGCATGCTAGCAGACGCTATTACCGCCTACAGCGATCACGATGCAGAACTCGCCCTAAAGATCCTCGAACGCGAAACTGAGCTCAAGGCCACGCACAAGACCATCTCACGACACTTCGCCAAGCAACTCGAAGCAGAAAATAACGAATACCGCGACTATCTCGATCTGGTATTCATCTGCCGCTGGCTTGAGCGTATCGGTGACCTCTCGACCAATATTGCCGAGGATGTCATCTTCGAAGAAACTTCCACTGACGTCCGTCACGGAGGAGATTTACCACCTGAGCTCAGCTAACTAGCTGATGCGCCAACTAGCTGTCATCCAGTAATGGCAGCTACTGGATCAATAAGTCGAGGGCTCGCCTATGCGGGCTCCTGATACTTAGCCAACCATGACTTAACTGCCTCCATCGCCCGTGCGCGGTGGCTCATGGTGTTTTTGAGAGTCTCTCCCAGCTGGGCAAATGTTTGCTCATGGCCTTCAGGGATAAACAAGGGGTCATAGCCAAAGCCACCTTCACCCTGAAAAGAGTCAATAATGCGGCCTTCGACGGCACCTTCGCAGTGCATTAATACTTCGCCATCCTTGGCTATGACCATCACGCAGCGAAAACGACCACTACGAGAGTGCTCACCCTCTAGCGCACCGATGAGCTTCGCATTATTGGCAGCATCATTACCATCCTCGCCAGCGTAGCGCGATGAATACACCCCAGGCTCACCATTCAGAGCGTCGACCTCAAGACCTGAATCATCCGATAGCACGAGTCCCGAGACGCGCTTACTAATAGCCACAGCCTTAAGAGTGGCATTTTCTAGAAAGGTCGTCCCTGTCTCTTCCACTGCTGGTATCTCTTGGTGGGACTTTAAGTCCGAAACCTCATAATCAGCCGCTAAAATCGCGCTGATCTCCTTCGTTTTATGGCTATTGCCTGTGGCAACGAGTAACTTCTTCATGAGGGGGAAATTAGCAGCTCATTAAGCGATTCACAGACCTTATTTTTAATTCATTCTCATCATCTCTGCTTTCTCAAAAACCTCATCAGAAATCACTTGGTGAAAAATACAGCAGACAAATTCTGAAAATAGCCTAGGCAAATTCAAAGTGCTAACGAATAATTTCTAACGAAAACGGGTAACTCTCATTACGCTGCTATTTCTTTTAGTAATTCTGACGGGCTTAGCCCTTCTA
>JALZUH010000101.1 GCA_023301645.1 Akkermansiaceae bacterium | reverse complement strand
TATCGTGGCTTTAATACAACTGAGTCGAGGGCACAAAAAAGGCTCAGAAATGAATCTGAGCCTTTTAAAAAATGGTACAGGAAGAGGGATTTGAACCCCCGACCGCCTCGGTGTAAACGAGATGCTCTACCACTGAGCTATTCCTGCATAGGTTGTGTTACCGTGTTAAACGGTGGACGCGCGGGTTGTGTATTAAATCCAGCTGAGATGCAATATCTTTTTTGATTAAAAATGAATTAATCGATGGGGGTGTGTGGCTCGAAGGTGGTGCTTGATTGGTGCGCGTGTCTGCGGGCCGCATTTTCGGCTAATTGCTGTAGGCTTTCTTGCATGTTGATGCGTTTGCTACCCTTTTCTGGCTGGGTCTTGCGCGAGGTGCCATCGGGGGTGATTTCGTAGCTGTTACTGTTATCGATGAATGCTGCTTCGAGGATGTGGTGGAGGCGTTTCTTCGAGGCAGGGTCTTCAATGGGGATCATGAGTTCGACGCGTTTATCAAGATTGCGTGTCATCCAGTCAGCGGAGGCGATGTAGAGTAGAGGCCTGCCTCCGTGGTGGAATGAGAAGGCGCGAGCATGCTCTAGGTAGCGGTCGATAACTGAGATAATACGGATGTTTTCGAGACCGTCACTGGTGCCTGTTTGTAGGCAGCAGATGCCTCGGATATTCAGCCGGATCTTTACTCCACAGCGTGCAGCTTCTTGGAGTGCCGTGATTATTTCGGGGTCTTGTAGGGAGTTTACTTTAGCTGTGATGGAGGCTTTTTGGCCGTCGGTGGCGCGCTGGGCTTCGGCTGCGATGAGCTCAAGTATGCGTGGCTTCATCTGGGTGGGGGCGGCGATGAGTTTCTGGAAGCGAGTGAGCTTTGAGCGGCCGGTGAGGGCATTAAAGAAGAGTGATGCATCTGCGCCGTAGGCTGGGCGGGCGGTGAGATAGGAGATGTCGGTGTAGATGCGTGAGGTGGCTTCGTTATAGTTACCGGTGCCGAGGTGGACGTAGCGTTTGAGTAGTCCTTCTTCATTACGAATGACGAGGCATATTTTGGCGTGTGTTTTGAGCCCCTTTACGCCGTAGACGATCTGGGCACCTGCGCGATGTAGCTCGTCTGCGCGCATGAGGTTACGGGCTTCGTCGAATCGAGCCTTGAGCTCGATGATCACGGTGACTTGCTTGCCACGCTGGGCAGCTTTTATGAGGGCATTGATGATACGTGAGCTGGGGGCTGTGCGGTAGAGGACTTGCTTGATGGCGACAGTGGCTGGGTCTTCTGCGGCTTCTTCGAGCAGTCTAATGACGGGGTCGAAGCTCTCATAGGGGTGGTGGAGTAGGATGTCTTTTGCTGCGAGGGTGTCGAAGATGGAGGTGCTGGGGTCGAGGGAGGGGGACGGCTGCGGCTCCCATGGCTGGCGGCGCAGGTGGTCGTAGCCAGAGCTGAAGGCTAGGCTCATGAGGTCACTGAGTGCGAGGGGACCATAGACTTCACATACTTGCTCACTGCCGGTGTTAAGGATTGCTTTGAGCTTTTGAGTGAGGGCGCTGGGTGCTTGGTGGTTGTATTCGAGTCTGACAGTTTGGCCGTGCTTTCGGGCTGCGAGGACTTCTTTCATTTCCCCTGCAAGGTCGAGGGTGTTTTCTTCTTCGAGTGCTATGTCGCTATTTCGTGTGAGACGGAAGGGCATGCTTGAGATGAGCTTTTCGTCGGGAAAGAGGGTCTCGCCATAGGTGCTAATGATATCCTCTACTGGGATCATGAGCTGCTGCTGTGAGCTGCTGTTTTTTTGGGAGAGGTGATTGTCGATGCCAGCTCGTGGGGCGGTGATGGGGGTGAAGCGGGGGATGGATTCTGGCACGGGGATAAATGCCACGCGCTGGCTGTCGTCTTGGTTGTTTTGTAACTCACAGGCGAGAATGATCTGCATGGCAGGTAGCTCTGGGCTGTGGTTTTCTGGGCAGTGGGCAAGCGGGGTGAGGAGGGGGTAGATGGATTCTTGGAACTTCGTGAGCAGCTGCTGGCTCTGGGCGGGTGAGAGCAGGTCTTTGGTAAGCTTGGTAATGGAGAGTCTTTCTTTGGTGAGGGCTGGTAGTAGCTCGTCATTGTAGAGCTGGTATTGGTCATCGCTCATGGTTTGCGCGCGGGAGCGGATGGCTGCGAGCTGCTGGGCGGGATTGAGCCCTGAGGTGTCAGGGCTGTGCCTTGCAAAAGAGTTCTCTGATGAGCTGATGAGCTGAAGTCCTCCGACACGAACTTGGAAGAACTCATCCATATTCGATGCGGTGATGGCGAGGAACTTGAGCCGCTCTAGGATGGGTAGGTCATGGCGCTTGGCTTGTTCTAGGACGCGTTGGTTGAATTCTAGCCAAGATAGTTCACGGTTGATAAATGACATGGGTTCTGTGGGAGGGGAGCTGAGTTGGACTAGTGGATATCGGCCTTGAGCGAGACGGAGAGGCCGAAGATGTCTTCGAATAAGTCGCCTTTGTTCTTCATGGCGAGCCTTTCTGCGGAGATGTCTTCGATACCGTGGAGAGTGATGATGATCTGCCGCTTCGTAGGTGCCATGGTGGCTGATAGTTCACCGATGCGGGATGTGTGAGTGTGGTCGAGAGCGTCTGCTATGCGCAGCAGGGAGGAGAGCTTGGATACTCTGATGCGGTCGATGGCTCTCAGGTCTTTGTAGGCTGAGTGACTGGTGCGAGGTGTGGACTTTCGGTGGTAGCGGGCGATTTGGGCGACGAGGTTAAGGTCTTTTTCACCGAGTCCGAAGATTTCGCTGTTTTCAATGATGTAGTAGCTGTGCTTGTGGTGAGAGCGGGTGCTGATGTAGTTACCGCATTCGTGCACGATGGCTGCGGTGTGAAGTAGCAGGGCGTCGTGCTGATCGAGCTGGTGGAGCTCTGCGGTGACGTTGAAGAGCTGCTGGCTTAGCTGGGCGACTTGTCTGGAGTGGCTGCGATGCACGCGAAATTTCTTGGCGAGGGTTTTTGCCGATCTAAGCACTTCTTTACGGAAGCCTTCGGTGATGGAAAAGGAGGTGTGAATGTCGCGAAGTAGTCCTCTTTCGTAATCACTTCCGGGTATTCGGAGTGTTTGGATACCTAGGGTTTTGGCTATGGCGAGGTTGATTTCGAGGGCTGGGATGATGGCTTGTGCTGTGCTGTAGTCGAGCTGGTATGTTTTAACACGAGCTTCTTCATTGAGGGCTGCCATTTGTGCGGAGGTCTGGCTGAGTAGCGTGTAGCTGCTTTTTGTTTTCCCGGGCTTGGATAGGATGTCGGCGATATGCTGGACTTCGTATCCGATGATGACGATTTCTTCGATGCCAGCTTCGCTGTAATCATGATGGATTTGGCTGATTTGAGCACGTATGTTTTCGGCAATGAGATGACTGGTTGGGGGATTTGAGCCTTTGTTGTCGTTGAATCTACTGAGATCTTCGTTTTCGCCGCTTTCGATGGCTTTGCTGGTTCTGTATACTCCGAGTCTGTAGTTACTGTATTGTGAGATACGGCCTTTTTTAAACAGGAGGGCACGTGTGTTTGCTGGGCCTACGTGGACGACGAGGCAGGTGTTGGTTTTGAGCGATGGGGTGTCGCGGAGTCGGCGGCGTGTTTTGAGGTAGATGAGGCGTGTCATCTCTCCTTCGTCGAGGGTTTCGATATGCATGCCGCAGCCAATCTGGATGCGATTGAGAAATGCGTCGCAATTACTGGCTTCGATGAGGACATTGGTGACGACCACACGGATGGGTGTCTCGTCAGTGGCTCCGAGCTCACGTAGAGCTTCTTGGTAGCCGTTGAGGATGCTTACACAGCGCTCAATGGTGGATTTGCCAATGATGCCACGCTGGAAGATGTCGCGGGCTAAGGGAAGTGACTGTTCGAGCAGGTCACCGGCTGTATGGTCTGCATCTGGATGTATGTTGGTGACAAGTAGGGAGACTGAGCTGGCACCAATGTGGATGGAGGCTTTGAGCAGTGGTGGTGTATCGTGAGTCATTTGGCGGTGGTGGCGAGCTGGGCCGTGGTGTGGAATCTACGGTGTGATGGTAGAGGATTAAATGGCTGCTGTAAATGAGTATGAAATATGTCGCAAGCAACCAGGGTGCCAAGTGCTGGTGGATGTAGTTAGGATGGGTTGGAATAGTTGCTGTAGCGACATTTAAGCCATATTATACTTGATTTTCGGCTGGATAAATGCTTCCACTTCATCGCGCAACGCATCTCCGGTATGGAATGTGTTGGCTATTACACCACGAACTATGACGGAAGAGCGATGAGCAAATCAAACATTATCCCGTTTGAGCAGCCTAAAAACCCTTCTCAGACTTCTTCTGGAATTCAATCTACCACTATGAAAAGCAGCCTACTTACTCAAGCAGCAGAGATTATTACTGATCCTCAAATCCTCGTTAACGTTGTCTCTAAGCGCGTATCTCAGCTTAACCAAGGGCGTGCACCACTCATCGATACTCTTCCTAGTATGGGTGCTGCTGATATTGCATTGACTGAGATCATCGAAGGCAAGGTTGTTGTAAGCAAGAAAGAGGAAGTTTAATTTCCTGCAAGATATTTTTTACGGGACAGGATGGCTGAGAGGGGAATGGCTCATTGAGCTCTTTTTCTTTTTTTCATACTCTCAGGCGCGGACTGTCCCTTTTAGCTCCGTAGCTTATTCCCCACGATATGAGTGCCGATATTTCCAATAACAGAAAGGCGCGTCGTGATTACCATATCTCTGATACTTATGAGGCTGGTATTGAGCTCAAGGGCACGGAGGTAAAGTCGATCCGCGAGGGTAAGGTAAATATTGCCGATGGCTATGCTCGTATCGAGAATGGTCAGGCGATGCTCTATGGTTGCCACATTCAGCCTTGGCAAACTGCTGGCGAGTGGTTTCAGCACGGAGTGACACGCCCTCGTCGATTACTCCTTCATAAGAAAGAAATTCTCAAGCTCTCTGAGGAGAGCGCTCAGAAGGGCTGCACGCTACCATGCCTTCGTATGTATTGGAAGGGGGGCAAGGTGAAGGTGGAGATAGGTGTGGGTAAGGGTAAGTCCCATTCAGACCAACGCCACGACCTTAAAAAGCGCACGGAGTTGCGCGAGGCTCAGCGAGAAATGGCACGCTTTAATCAGCGATGATGTTTGATACAGGTAGCTTTGGTTATATTGCGCCAGATTGGGTTGGACGTCTGCACTACCACCATGAGGTCGGCTCGACGAATGATGAGGCCTTAAGCTTGGCTTGTGCTGGTGCTGATCATGGCACGGTTGTTTTAGCTGATCACCAGCTTAGTGGTCGCGGACGACGCGGTGCAGAGTGGCTGTCAAAGCCCGGTGATGGATTGCTTTTTTCACTCATTGTGCGTCCTGATTACCCTCGTGAGTTCTGGTGTCGGCTGGCACTGGCTACAGGCTTGGCTATTGCTACCTGTCTGAGAGATGAGTGGCAGGTGAAAGCTGAGCTAAAATGGCCAAATGATGTGCTCATTGATGAGCGAAAGTGCTGTGGTGTGCTGGTGGAGGCGAGGGAGGATTTCGCGGTGATCGGAGTGGGTCTCAATGTGGCCTATTCGCCCAGTGGTGAGGATTACACTTCGGTGTGGGAGGAGCTTGGCAAGCCGGTGTCCCGAGAGGAGCTACTCGCCGATGTGCTGAGTGCGATTTCAGCAGAAACTTTGCTCTGCGGGGGAAGTGGGTTTGCCGATCAGCTGCGCCGCTTAAGAGAGGTGTCTGTGCTGAATGGCAGGACGATCAGTTTTCAGTCCAATGGAAAGGCCTATCAAGGGGTTTTCAAAGGCATTGGTGAATCTGGTGAGATGCTCGTTCTTATGGATGAGGGGGCTGCATTTGGAGGTGGAAAGGTGAGATCATTCCTCCAAGCTGAAATGGTTCGTTTCTAGCTTGGTAAATCCGTGAGGGAGTCTGTGATGGATTCAAGCCATGTCTTGAATGCTTCGTGCTCATCAGCACGGTATTGGTGAGAGTGTAAGCCCGCGGCTTTACCCGCTGTGATATTGTCAGCTAGGTCATCGATATAGATGGTTTGCTCGGGGATGATTTGGCACTGCTCGATAGCTCGCTGGTAGATGGCTGCTTCAGGTTTGATATGGCCTGTCTGGTAGGAGAATACCCCGCCGGAGAATTTTTCAAAAATAGTGTAGTTTTTGA
>JALZUH010000100.1 GCA_023301645.1 Akkermansiaceae bacterium | reverse complement strand
AGACTAGCCCACGGAGAAATCGATAGTGTGGCTGAGTAAGGGAGGCGCAGGGTGCTAGCCAATGGGTTATCAAATATAGCGCATTAAGTGCGCTACCTCCCCCTTTGCATTCTGATGCTTCTATGACACCTACACCCCTATACTGATCAAGGTGATGACGGGTTCCTTGGTTTCATTGGACTTGGTCAGATCTACCTGTAGTTGCAGCGCCCAGTCGTTGAGATTATCGGGGTCACAAATCGTCTGGGTGATATTCCAGAATGCTTGGTCGTCAGATACCTTGATATGGGTGTGCTTGAGATTACGCGCCTCTGGGTCGAGTCGTATTCTGAGGTGATCTTGGTAAAAGCTATCAAGCTGCTCATCGAGTCGCTCAGCTGTCCAGTGGTCGTCTGCATGCTCGCTGGGTGCAAAGCTCGTTAGGAAGCTGCCGAGTTCGTCATAGGAGAGTAACTTCAGGGCTGAGAAGATGTGATGGTGGACGAGCTTGGTGAATGCTTTCTTATTCTGCGTGATGGGTCGCTCGCGCTTGTCCTCTTCTGAAGGCTCGCGTTTGTCGGCAGGGATATATGCGGGATCGCGCATGAGTTCCCACTCGTCAATGAGGCTGGAGTCGACCGAGGTGAGGTGCTCCTTGAGATAGTTCTCAGCGTCGAGCACGTCATCTGTCTTGAGCTGTGGTGGCACTGTCTGGCTGAGCACCTTATAGACCTCACTGAGGTGGCGCAGCAGCACTGCTTCTGATCGCTCTAGCTTGTAGCGACGAATGTAGTCCTCGAAGGATAAGTATTCTTCAAACATCTCACGAGCAATCGACTTCGGGCGGATGCTCTCGCTGCCTATCCACGGGTGCTTGAGGTTAAAGGCATTAAATGTGTCGTAGATGAAGTCCTTGCCCGGCATGGGGTGAGTGACGTTTTCGAGCTTATCCATACGCTCATCATAGCCGACACCGTCAGCTTTCATTTCATTCATCAGCGTGGATTTTAGCTCGTAGACCTGTGAGCGAAGAATAGCGGCAGGGCTCTCTAGGATGGACTCTACCAGTGAGAGGAGATTGAGCACGTAGTCGGGAGCTTCGATATCGAGTAGAGGGATGGTTTCTATGAGGTAGAGCCCTAGTGTCTGGTTCATCGTGAAGTCATCCTGAAGGTCAACGTGGAGCTGCACCTTGGGGGAGGTTTCAGAAGCTCTGTCGGCGAGAGGCACGATGGTGAGGATCTTGCCACGCACGAGCGCCATAAACATTGAGCGCGCATGCTTACGTAGCTTTGCCTTCGCGTTTTCGGTTTCATGGCTGATGTGTATGAGGCGCTTGAGCTCGGCGCAGCCATCTTCGTTTGGGCGGCCGAGGACATTAAGCATGAGGTTGTGGCGGAGCTTAAAGCTAGAGACGAGTGCCTCTGGCTGGGAAGTCTGTAGCTTGAGGAAGGTGTCGGCATTCCACGCTACATAGCCTTTTTCTGGGGGTTTCTTTTTGACGATTTTCTTATTCTTTGCCGATGAGGCGGCCTTAGCGGCTAGGCGGATGTTCTCAATAACGTGCTCGGGTGCCTGCGCAACGACATAGCCAATATCGTCGAAGCCCCGTCGGCCTGCACGACCTGCAATCTGCTTGAAATCGCGCACGGAGAGGATCTTGGTGCCCGTGCCGTCGTATTTGCAAAGCTGGGTGAAAAGAACGGAGCGAATCGGCACATTGACCCCGACCCCGAGAGTATCAGTCCCGCAGATGACCTTCAGCAGTCCCTGCTGAGTGAGCTTCTCGACGAGGATGCGATACTTAGGAAGAAGCCCCGCATGGTGGATGCCGATGCCGTGGCGAAGTAGCTTGCTGATTTCCTTGCCGTATGGTGAGCGGAAGTTTGAGTCCTGTAGTGCCTCTGCAATTGCCCGCTTCTCTTCTTTCGAGCAGAAGTTACTTGAGGTGAGCATCTGGGCAGATTCGGCGCACATGCGCTGGGCGAAGTGGACGAGGTAGACAGGAGCCTTGTTTTTCTCCACGAGCTCAGTGACCTGCTCGGTGAGGGGTATTTCTGAATAGGTGAATTCGAGCGGCACGGGGCGCTGCTCGGACTGGACCAGTGCCGTCTCTGCTCCAGTGAGCTCGGTGATAGTTTTCTGGAAAAAGGCAGTATCTCCAATCGTCGCAGACATGAGTAGGAAGCGACACTGAGGCAGACATAGTAGGGGAGTTTGCCATGCAATACCTCGCTCATGGTCTGAGTAGTAATGAAACTCATCCATGATGACGTCATGCACCTTCGCCTCCTTGCCTTCACGAAGGGCGAGGTTGGAGAGGATTTCAGCAGTGCAGCAGATGATGGGAGCGTCAGCATTGACCGTGGCGTCACCAGTGATCATGCCTACGTTTTCAGGGCCGAAAGTCTGGCATAGTGAGAGGAACTTCTCGTTTGCGAGTGCCTTAATAGGAACTGTATAATAAGAAATACGATCCTCACAGAACGACTTGTAATGCAGCGCTAGAGCGACAAGTGACTTACCCGATCCAGTAGGAGTATTGAGAATGACATTACTGCCCGCGAAGAGCTCTAAGATAGCCTCCTCTTGGTGATCGTATGGCTCGATACCTGACTCAATGAGAGTATCGAGAAATTGATTCATGACATCATCTGCCGTAAATTCACCAGTAGGGGAGGTAAGCTTCATACTGCGGAGAGTCTTAGACAGGATGTGCTAAATACCAAAGATTAAATCATTAATTCGAAGCTTCTTTAATGTTTTGTTACAAAGGTGCCAAGAAGCTAGTTTTCATTCTAAAATGAAAGCAAATTAATGCCATCAGAGACACATTACAGCCTTTTATTTTGTGGGTTTTATGAAACATTGTCGCAAGCAATGACCTTGTGCGAATGCTAGATCAGTAAATGATCACGAATCATAGCACCTAACATTGCCTTATTTTTCAAACTCAACCGTTTCAAACTTAACCTTTTTTAAAAGTAACCATGTCCTCCTTTATCGAAAACCCTGATGTTATTCTTATCGGCTCTGGCGTTATGTCAGCCAACCTCGGATTTATGCTTAAGCAGCTCGATCCTAGTTTGAAAATTCAGCTTTATGAAGTGACTGAAGAAGTTGCCAAGGAAGCCTCAAACGGCTGGAACAACGCAGGCACAGGACACGCAGGTATTTGTGAAATGTCCTACACTCCCGATCGTGGAGAAGACGGCGAGGTAAATGTCGACAAGGCAATCTCAGTATTTGAAGAATTCCTCTACTCGAAGCTCCTCTGGGCATACGCAGTGAAGGAAGGCCTCATCAAAGACCCTAAGGACTTTGTTAATCCAGTGCCTCACATGTCATTTGTGCATGGCCAAGAGCAGGTAGACTTCCTCACCTCACGCTTCAAGGGTATGTCAGCACACCACTTCTTCTCAGAAATGGAATTCAGCACAGACCCTGAGAAGGTGAAAGAGTGGGCACCTCTCCTCATGGACTCACGCGGTAGCGAGCCAGTAGCAGCTACTAAGATGAATGGCGGCACAGATATTAACTTCGGCTCCATTTCACGTAAGCTCGTCGAATGGCTCGGAAAGCAGCCAGGGTGTAATGTCGCTACAGGACAGCGCGTCGTCGACCTCAACGAAACAAAAGACGGCTGGAACATCAAAGCTAAAGACCAAGTAGATGGCAGCATCTCTACAAACTCCGCTAAGTTCGTCTTCGTCGGCGCTGGTGGTGGCTCTATCCAGATGCTTCAGAAATCTGGCATCGAAGAAGCCAAAGGCTACGGCGGCTTCCCAATTGCAGGTCAGTGGCTCGTATGCGATGACGCTGAGCTCGTAGCTAAGCACGAAGCCAAGGTCTACGGTCAGCCACTAGGAGCTGCACCGACAATGGCAGTGCCTCACCTCGACACACGTATCATCGACGGCAAGAAATACATTCTCTTCGGACCATTTGGATCATTTACCACCAAGTTCCTACACGACAAAGGCTCATTCCTCGACCTACCACTCTCAGTGAAGCCTAATAACATCGTCACACTGATGCAGTCAGGGCTATCAAACTTCCCGCTCGTGCAGTATCTCGTAGGCCAGTGCCTCCAGTCCATGGAAGACCGCATGAATGTCCTACGCGAATTCTACCCAGGAGCTGAAATGGCACACTGGGACCTCATCGAAGCGGGCATCCGCGTGCAGGCGATCAAGAAAACTGACGGTAAAGCAGGCATTGTCCACTTCGGCACAGAAGTCCTCACCAATGAGAAGAAAACAATCTCAGCGCTCCTCGGAGCATCACCGGGAGCATCTACATCCGTATTTGTAATGCTGCAGACACTCAAGGAGTGCTTCCCTGAGCTACTAGAAACGCCTGAAGGCAAAGCCAAGATGGCAGAAATGATCCCCGTTTTCGGCGAAGACCTCCTCGACCCAGCCAACGAAGCCCGCTTCCGCGAAGTCGACCTAGAAGCTAGCAAGAACCTTGAGCTGATCTAATCAGCCTATCTAGATAGCTAATCATCGAGATAACCAAGGAGCTATAGCAACAGCTACAGACTTCACACATCTTTCAAAGGGACTCCGTATGGAGTCCCTTTTTTACGCTATAGAGCTCAGCCACCTGCTAGTTCCTTAAGTCGATCTGTAAGGTCAGGAGCAGCTTGAAAATGCCAAGCTTTACCAATTTTACGCTTAATGAGCACCTCTCTTGAGACCAAATCATAGAGATCTGTTCTTGCGGTTTGCATAGCTACATTATGACTAACTCGATGACTCTCGACTGTATAATAGCCACCTTGGTGCTTAATGGCATTTCTTAATAAAGCTATTTGTCGATGGTTTAGACCATTATCAAAACCTAGTAGGCCTTTTAGCTCTGCTATTTCGCTTTTCTTCCTGTCAATGTAAGCATGAAGTAGCTCAATTGATGCGGTGATAACCTGTAATTGATGTAAGATGAAATAGTTGAGATCGTTATCATCTGATTCGGTGTATAAAAATGCTCTATAATACTGTTTGGGCGCTTTAAGTATAACATGAGAAATAGAGATGAACTCAAACAACCAGAATCCATTTCGCACCATACACCAATAGAATAAAGCTCTAGCTGTTCTTCCATTGCCGTCCACAAAAGGGTGATCATATGCTACCCAGAAGTGTAGTAGAATAGCTCTGATTACTGGGTGAAGGTAACCTTGCATTGATTGGCCATTTGCAAAGTCACAGAACTGCTGAACTCTTTTTTCTAATTGCTCTGCGGGAGGGGGAACATGCATGATGTCACCACTTTCTTCATCTTCGATCCTAACAAACTCGCTCTCATCCCTTAATCTACCCTCCTGAGTCCTATCTTCAAGAGTGCCCTTAGTTACCAAAGCGTGTATCCCCATAAGGATTTCTGGAGTCAGAGGTTTATCCGCAAGTTTTGATATAGCCCTCATCGTCAGAAAGTTATTTAATACCATCCGCTCGTGTTTTGTTGTGGGTTTAGCCTGCTTTCGCAGAAGATTCTTAGCTTCTGCGCGGGTTACAACGGCTCCCTCTAATTGGCTGGAAGTTAAAGCCTCTTCCATCAGTGATGAGACATAGTATCGATCTTTTTCACCAAGGTTAGCGATATCACTAGGCATTGATACAGCTCCTCCACAATGAAGGTCAATATCATGTAGTGATTCAAACATTCCTTGTGTGATGGAAAAATTGAATGGCTGACCTTTTGCATCATTGAGAGGGATAGCCTGCCTTTGGTATGATCGTGAAAGCTTAACTCCAGCCCAGTTCTCCTTCGCACTCAATGTGCCTCTGGTGGGTCTATGGCGGAACTCGTCCCAGTGTAGATATCGATCATTACGCATGGCCTCATCTTGTCCTGCCTCGAATATTTCGGGCATCTTTTCAGCTTTGCCAGCTTTCAGAATAAGGTCTCTCCATTCGGGTGGTTTTTTGGGTAACTTCATGATAACCTGCTAATTCACATTAAATTAGCAGGTTTTTAGCAGGTGGCAATAATTTATCTGCTAATTTACAATGGATTAGCAGGTTTTAGCACTTGGCCTCATTTCAGACCTTCAGCTAATAGAGCAAGCCCGTTCGTAGTCACTGCCATTAGTCCATATTTCCAACACCACTTTACCTTGCCATGACAGTTCTGGTCGCTAGGGTTCGTTTAGTTTTATGAAAAGCATATTTTTGATCATTAATTTCAAGACCGTCATCATTACAGGTCTTGCCGTTCTTTCTACCTACCTATGTATGAGGTTTTCCATTATGGCGGATTATCCGCTGAGCATGATTGCGACAGCGATTATTTTCCCCATCGTTTTCTCGATCAATGGAGCTTATAAACGCCGCGAAATCGCCCTTACGAAGTATGGTGTTCTGAAGTCACATGCTAAGGCGATCTACTTCGTAACACGTGACTGGCTGGAGGATCCTACAGAGGAGACGCTCACTAGCTGTAAGAAGCATCTTAGAGATCTATTTATCGCACAGAAGAGGCTCTTTACTGGTGAGATCAAGGAGTCTCGCACAAACGAAGAGGCCGTTTACACAGCATTTTCCAACTTATCGAGATTTATCAAATACGAGCTCAGGGGTAATGGCCTAGCAGGTGGTGAAGTCTCACGCTGTAATCAATACTTGAGTAAGATGTTTACCGCCTTTGAAGATGCCAAGCATATCTACCAGTATCGA
>JALZUH010000099.1 GCA_023301645.1 Akkermansiaceae bacterium | reverse complement strand
TAGAGCGGCTCCACGTGCGCGAGCATCCTTAGCTCTTGGGTGACTTGGGTAGCGGTCGATGAGTCCACTATAAATATTGCGCGCGCTATTCACGTTGGCTTTGTTTTGATTACCTTTCTCTGACTGCTCGACGAGCATTTCACCTGTTTGGTAGAGAGCTTCGGGAGCCTCTTTACTATTGGGGTAATTAAGCGCTAGCTTTTTGTATGCAGCTGCAGCGGCATCGTAGCTGGTGTCTTTTTGGTGAACTTGACCGATCTTGTATTGAGCGCGAGAAGCACTAGGGGCACTGGGAGCATTATCTCTTATGTCGCCGAGCATAGAGACGATTTTATTGGTGCTGATGTTACTCTTAATACCGAGGAATTTATTCTGAATCACGCCATCGGCGACTGCATATGCCATTTGCTCTTGGCGTTTTACTGCCGTGGAGTAGTGCTTGCTACTTGGATGATTAGTAATGAGTTGCTGATAGGTCTCGAAGGAGTCAAAGGTTTCGCCTTGGTCGTCTAGGATCTTCGCCTTTGAGTAGGTCGCCTCAGCCGCAGCATTGGTGTGGGAGCATACTTTGATAATTCGCGAATACGAGGACAGCGCCTTACGCGTGTCACCAGCCTTTTCATAGCCTTTGGCTTTTGCTAGAGCGCTGTTGGCAACAGCACTCACTTCGTGCGCTGGAGTGCCAGCAGGCACAGAGATCTTATCAGGGCTGCTAGTGCCACATGAACTGATGAGTGTCATGCCGACCATGCCAGTAATACTATAGGCGGCGATGTGGAGAAAAGCTTTGCTTCGCATAGGGTGAAGTTAGTTCCAACTATGCTATTTGCCAAGGAGAACAAATTGAAAAAATATTACGACATTATCAGCTGGCAGACGATACAAATAAGAGGCATTTTCGTCCCGTGCCGACCCTAGAATACGAACAAGCCAAACGCCGCGAAGGCTACGCACTCATTGCTGGCATTGATGAGGCGGGCAGGGGGCCACTAGCAGGGCCTGTTTCGGCTGCAGCTGTCATCCTGCCAAGTGACTTCACGCATAATCTACTCAATGACTCGAAAAAGCTCAGTGAAAAGAAACGTGAGCTACTCTACGATGAACTGACGAATCATCCCGATATCCTCTGGGCGCACTCCTACGCAGAGACGGATGAGATCGAGGAAATAAACATTCTCAAGGCGACCCACGCTGCAATGGCTCGGTCTGCACAAGGTCTCGCTAGCATTCCCGACTACTGCCTCATTGACGGGCTAGCAGTGCCGAATTTCCCCTTAGCCTCCGAGGGCATTGTCAAAGGAGATGGGAAAAGCCTCTCGATTGCGGCAGCGAGTATTATCGCTAAAGTATCACGAGACCGACTCATGATCGAATTCGCAGAGCAATACCCTGAGTATGGATTTGAGCGCCATAAAGGCTACGGCACCAAGCTTCATCTAGAAGCGCTGGCAAAGCACGGGCCGTGCCCCATTCATCGGATGAGTTTTGCCCCTGTAGCGCAGCTATTACTCTCGGGCGATTTCTCGTGAGCGCTCCGTGGCAGCCGCGACACCAGCCGCAATGCTACTCTCAAAACCATGCTCAGTCAGAGCGGCTAATCCAGCCAAGGTCGTGCCACCAGGGGAGGTGACTTGATTAACGAGCTCGCGAGGTGTCATGTCTGTCTGCTCTACCATACGTGCAGCGCCTACGACTGTTTGTGTGGCTAGGCGTAGAGCTTCACTGGCTGGAAGTCCCTCTTTCTGAGCCTGTGCTATGAGAGCATCGATGAGAGTGTAAATATAGGCGGGGCCACTTCCTGATAGACCGGTGACAGCATCCAGATCGGCTTCTGCAACCTCACTGACAATACCCACTGCCTCAAGCATCTGGCGCCCCATAACGAGGTCACTAGCGGTAGCATGAGCACCTGCTGCCATACCTGCTGCCCCCAGCCCGATAAGAGAAGGGGTATTGGGCATAGCTCGGATGATGCGACTACCCTCGGGGCAGGCCGCCTCCATCTTAGCAAGGGTGATCCCTGCGGCGACTGAGACGAGGACACAGTTGCCCGGAAGCACATCACTTATCTCCTCTAAGATCTCAGTGACTTGGTAGGGCTTCACACCGAGGATGACGAGATCGCACTCACTCGCGACGTGACTGTTACTCGTAGCTACATGAGCACCTGTTTTCTTAGCAAGGGCTCGTGCTGACTCCTCGCTACGGCTATGCAGCCAGACTTCTTCGGGAGTAGTGATACTTGCCCCAATGGCCCCCTCAATGAGAGCTCCACCCATGCGTCCACAACCTATAAGACCTATTTTCATAGGCAAAACCTAGCCACCTATTCGAGCAGATAGCAAGACTTGATAGCATGGCTAATAGCTAAGACGCTTTGCCTTAGTGGTTAGCCCGCAGTAAAACTGCGATTATTAAGAGGCGTCGAATCATCTTTTTGTGGGCTTATTTTTTAGACTACACGATGACAGCCAAATGCTTTTTCTCGTGAAATGATGTGACAAACGGCCTAATTTTTGCTTCAAAAGAAGCACAAGCTTATGAAAATATTTACAGTTTCTCTGTTAGCCCTGATCGTAGTGCCTCTTATCTTCGCATTTTTCCAAAATGCAAAGTATGAGAAGACGCTCAAACCAACACTATTGGCAGAGGTCAATAAGGTCATCACCTCTAAGGGGCTAAGTGACGCTGAATACAGCATCGACAAGCTCGATGTTAGCCTCTCAGGCATGGTCGAAGATAAAGCCGCCGTCGACGGATTAAAAAGTGCCATTGACGATCTCGGTGGTGGCGCAGTGAGGGTGAAGGCCTCTGAGTATAATGTTCAAGTCTACGGTTATGTAGATGTGAAGAAGACAGGCAATGAGCTCCTACTCGCTGGAAATGTCGGTGACCCTGACGCACTGCTGAGCCGATTAAATACTTCAGAGCTTACATCAGTAAATGGTAGCGCACTCAATCATGACACCATCTATCGTGATGCTAGCCTACTGCAGCATGCTGGTCTTGCTGGCTGGTCATCAGACTACCTCAGCCTCAAGGGCGACCGTGGCTACAAGGTCAGTGCCCGCGACAATAGCCTCAAAGTATACGGGAATGCGACCGCTAAGATGAAAGCATCTGTTGCTAACTCTGCTAAAGCAGCAGGACTTACCGTAGACACATCAGGATTCACTATCGTAGAGCCAACTCCTACGATGCTGTCCCTCAGCAACGAAGGAGGAACATCAGTCATGAAGGGCAATGCTCCTGTCGACTTCCAATCAGCGAAGTTATTCAAGTCTGATACGACCAAGGTAACAGCAGATGAATTCACCGAGTTCCACCCGTCCATTGCTAAGCCAGCATTCAGTAAGTGGGTAGGTTCCTACTTCGGTGCCAAAGGTGAAAGAGGCATGAACATCGTGCACGATCAGGTCACTCTGACTGGACCAGCAACAGCTGAGCTGGAAAAGAAATGGTTAGGCGAGCTCAGTGGTCTAGGCGTAAAGCCAACATCTAGCCTTAAGCTCTACTCCTCTGAGTATCACTACCCTGGATACCAGAGCGAGTCCAAGCTCGATGATGCCACCCGCAAAGCTCTCCTCGATGCATTCGCCCTTAATCAAATCTTCTTCGACAGCGGCTCAAGCGAAGTCAGAGCAGACCAGCAAGGCAAAATCGATGCCCTAAGTGCCGCCATCACCAAGGCAGGCGACGGAACAAACTTCGTCATCGGTGGTCATGCAGATGCCACAGGAAATGCTGAGTTCAACAGACAGCTTAGTGCTAAGCGCGCAACATCAGTCGTCAAAGCACTCGCTGAAAAAGGAGTCTCTGAGCAGAAATTCACCGTCGTTTCATTCGGCGCAGCCAAGGCCGCAAACGCAGCAAGCACTGGCGGCAGCGAAAGCGACCGTAAGGTGGAACTACGCCTCAAATAACACAGCTCAATCCATTAGATTTCCCCAAACACTCTATTTTTTCCTAACCTTATTTTTAAACTCCAAACACTACTACCATGAACGCATTAACTTACTTCTTCTTTAACCTCGGGCTGCACAATGTGCTGCTCTTTCTCGTCGCCTTCTTACTCGGACTACTCCTCGGCTGGGTGCTCTGGGCTAAGTATAGAAAACAAATCAACGGCTACGCAAAGCGCCGTAAAGACAACGAGGCTAAAATCTCCCAGCTCGAAGCTGAGATACGCAGTGCCCAGAAACGTGAAGCTGAAGTATGCAGCAACGACTCTAGTGAGCTAGATGCAGCACTAGCAGCCTGTAAGCAGCAGTGCGCTGACCTCGAAGCCGAGCGCTCTGGACTACAGACTGAAGTAGCATCTCTCTCTGCTGCAGCAAGCACAGCGGCCGCGGCAGCCGTCGTATCAGCTCCAGTCGAAACTGAGCTACCTCTAGCAGCTGACGCTAAGTCAGATGAAGACCCAGAAGCATTCTTCGCTGACGCACTAGCATCAGGAAAGATGACCGACGACGAGCAGTATGGCCTACTCTACAACTCTGCCCCAGACGAAGTAGATGACCTCACTAGGATCAAAGGTGTCGCTGGAGTCCTCAATGAGAAGCTCAACAGCTACGGAGTATACACCTACCGCCAGATCGCTATCTGGTCACCTCAGATGTGTGAAGACTTCTCGAATAGAATCTCCTTCAAAGGCAGAATTCAGCGCGATAACTGGATCGGCCAGTGTAAGCAATTCCACGAAGAGAAATACAACGAAGTGATCTAACCGATCATTTCAAACCACAGTCAATTTTCCCAAACACCCCATCGGCAGACCTTGCTGGTGGGGTGTTTTTTTGTTTGGTGGTAGTGTGAATGATGAGCTTGGCTAGGGCAGAGCGTAGACTTAATAACTTGCCAAAGCATACATGCCTGATACCTCTGTAGATCTGTATCTACAATGCTTGTAGGGATACAGTGATTAAAACCAAAGACGTAAGGCTAGGCTTGGCAGCAACCAAGGCGGAATAAGACAGTGCTGGCAACGCTGACCACGAGGCTAAAATGCCCCGTTATAAAATAACTGAGGAATTATAATAGCGAAGTCAGAGAATATGGCATTAGGATTTAGAAGTTATGAAAAACAACACTAAATCAAACATAGCAGGAGCCACTGGTGCAGTTGCAGGAGCAGGCCTGGGTGTAGGCGGGGCAACCATGGCGGTTTCTTCTGCAGGATCAGTTTCAGGATTGTCAGCAGCTGGTTTTACTAGTGGTTTAGCTGCTCTTGGTAGCGGAGGTATGCTGGGAGGATTTGCAGTTGCTACAGCTGGAGTAGGTGCAGTTGCTGTAGCTGGATTAATTGGAGCTAGACTTGCTTATAAAAAATATAAAGGCTCCAAAATCACAATATCGTAGTTGCGACATGCCAACCTTCACAATGAAGCCCAATAAAAATCTTCAATAAGATTCGGCGGATCATATTGTTCTCAAAAACATGCAAAAAATAGGAACTACAACATCTGGTAGTATTATCGTAGAAATGAGTATAGAAGAATACGAAATCATTTCTAAGATTGCAGTCAGAGAATCAGCTCAGCCGCAGCAAGCCAGCGATAACTCATCTCATACGTCATTTGATGAGAAGGTTGCGTTTGTTCGCCCACGACTTCTTAAGTTGGCCCCGAAGAAATCGGACGCCCTAGTTCGTTCGGTGAAGACGATGTTCAACTTCACTGGTGGGATATCAGACGAGGAAGCCAATCGAATCATAGTGAAACTAAAGAAGGATCGAGTTATTCGTATTACGCCAGCGAACAAAGTTGAATACGACCTGACGTGATGAAGTATTTAATGAGTAACTACTAGAATCTACAGCTCGTAGCGATGACCTCTAAATAAAATGCGCTATAGACTGATGCCTATAGCTAGCTTGTTATCTGTAATCGATGTATGATCCATACACGCTGTAACTACAATGCTTGTAGGTATATAGTAAAGGAAGCTAAACATCGCAAGGCTCAGCTGAATAGCAGTTAAGAATCAGCGATTAACTCTATACACTAAAAATAATAAATACACCATGGAAACAGTTATCAAAGGTATTGTCTCAGGTTTAGAACGCACCACACATGTTAGTGGTGGTGATACAATGTCTCGCACAACCCATATTTCTATTTTTACGTTGGATAATGATAGAGTTATTCTAAGCACGGCTTATCCGGCTATGATTCAGGATGGCGATTTAGTCTGTGTAGCAGGCACAAGAGGAAAGGGGAAGTTTAGTGCAATTGCCTGTAGAAATTTAACCTCAGGGTGGACTACTAATTATCCCAAAGAAGGGTGTACAAAAATAGTAATGATAGTCTTCATTCTAATTGGCCTTGTTTTGACGTTTATTTCCCCATTGTTCATAGTTATGCCACTTGTCTGCGGGCTTTTGCTCGTGCAGACGATTCGATCCGGCAAACGCAATAAGCGTGTTCATGAGATGGTTCAAAATGGTTAAAGGAGCGAACATGACGTTGTAGCCGACCGCTAGTGGCTGCGGAGTCAGCTTTTACTTCTGTTTTACACGATTGAAACTTCAACCATTTATCGGGGCTTTTATCGCGGCCAGCGAACTTTGACGTTAGGAAAAATATGAAAATTGACTTTATCGACGTTCTCTCAAATGCAGTTGAAACTGTTTTTGGGCGTATTTTTTTGA
>JALZUH010000098.1 GCA_023301645.1 Akkermansiaceae bacterium | reverse complement strand
ACACCTCTGTCTCAGTATGAGTCCTACAATAATGGTGGCTACCTCTCCAAAGAAAGTATCATTAGAGAGGTAGCCACCATTATTGTAGGACTCATACTGAGACAGAGGTGTTGATTTGTTAAACACCTGAATCTGGTAGTTTTTGCCCACTGTTAAGTTATCAAAGGTGAAGGTGTGGAAGTAGTTATTGACTGTCTGAGTAGACATCAATGTAGCAAAAACGTCGTTTGTTAACGCATTGGTAGCATTGATTGGGATATTATTAACCTGCCCAATATTCGTGCCCTCAAACGTGACATCTAGCTCTGGCATATAAATATCATCTGCACCGCCATTAAGCGCATGCACAGGAGTTCCGAAAACAAGATCTTGGAATCCTAAGACTCTAGTCGGAGTGCTCCAGTCGATCTCAGAATGCCGGGTCACGCCTTCATGCGCCACTCGATTATTCGGCTTTGAAAGGAGCAGAGCGTTAAAGGCCGCTGCTCCCTTAATACTATGTGTGTCAGATCGAGCCTTAAGAGTGAGCTCCACCTCTGATCCAGAGGCGATGAAATGGGCCACGCCATAGCTACCGTAGTCATCATTAGCTGGTGAGGAATGACTCGCCTTGAGAATCACCTCATCTACGCCATCGATCTCAGCATGCATCTGTGCAGCGTAGCCATCGGCATCTGTCTTGTTATTATAAAATAACTGTAGTGAGTAATAATCACCCGCTACCAGACCGCTGAGCTTAATGCGCTCCTCATTAGCAGTTCCCTCAGAAAGGCTACTCAGTAGCGCGTCGTAGTTTTGGTCGCCTGTGCTAGTAATCTCACTATCATAGACCGCCTTTGGGCCACCACCTAGATCGTATGATCTGAAGGTAATCCCATCGACCGTTACATCGGAGGAGCCTCCATTAAGTGCAGTAACCACAGTGCCTGAAATAAACGGTGCTGCAGCTGGAGTGTCGAAGTAATATCCAGTATCCCAAGTATAGAGGCTCTCATCCATATTAGAGCCAACACTATTGAGTAATAGCGCCTGCTTACGAATAGCGCCATTTGCATCAGTGACCTTAAATATTAGCTGGTAGCTACCTCCACTTGCCAGCGCATTACCTTGGAGTTGGCCATTTGCCTGTAGGTCTATACCTGCGGGTAAAAGCCCTGTTGTCTCCTCCCAGGTGTAGGGCGCCGCGCCTCCAGATGCTATAAGCTGGATGTTTAGTGGGCTCGCAGCAGAAGCAGAGGGTAGCGATCTAGTCATGATTTCTAGATCAGAATCAGGGGTAAGCTGCCTATCTTCAGAAAGATTTGCCTGCTGCATGATGGTGTTCCAGCCAATGAAGTAGGGATCGTTCTCGCGGTAGTATTTCAGGCGATTGAGCTCATCATTGTCAAAGTCGATTCCAATAGCTGAGGTCAAGTAAGCAGCAGCAATACCATTCATGTTTTCAGTTGTTTGGTGGGTTCCATCGAAAACTAATCTAGACTCGGGGTAGTAATCATGGTTCCGTAAATTGATGGAGTAAGAAGGAATTTTTTTCCCATTGTGTTCGTGTATTCCACTAATTTGAAAAGCTCTAAAAATATGCCAGTAGCTCATCGAGTCGGCGTAGCCGCTAGAGCCGCTAACGTGTCGCAAATATGGTAAGGGCAATAGATTGGCTTGGTTGGTATTAATCAAGTCATCGATATTGTGACTTTGACCCCGGCCATACGCGATTACAAATTGATCTTTATTATCAGGAGCCACTAGCTGTGAAGCTTCGCTAAAAACTTCTGTAATGCTTTTTGAAGATGACGTTAGTCTACGGTGACGATGCTTGACGGGTGTCTCGCCATTCGCTGAGTAATGGTTGTTAACGATGTCTTTGATCGAGAGCTCAATTTGCCTTTCTGAGCTGGTTCCAACGTTTGCGAAACTGATCAATCCATCAAATGGTGACTGAGTTATATCTAGGGGACGGTGAACAACGCCTCCTTGCCCATTAAAACTTTCAGTATAGTGCACTACTGATTTTTCAGTCGTTATCGTATTTTTCACTATGGTTTCTAAATCGTCCAATGTGTCGAGCTCTAAATTACCACCCTTGGGGACGTAGTCGCTGTCAGAAGAAGATCCGAGTCCTGTAACCTTAGAAAAAATACTACTCGAGATGATGTAGGCCTCAGATGACTCATTTGTATTATGTAT
The DNA here is from genome assembly GCA_023301645.1 of Akkermansiaceae bacterium. Lineage (GTDB taxonomy): Bacteria > Verrucomicrobiota > Verrucomicrobiia > Verrucomicrobiales > Akkermansiaceae > Oceaniferula. The sequence continues at coordinate 12,351 of JALZUH010000098.1, read as the reverse complement.
GGCTGCCTGGCGAACTGTCTCTGCGGCAGGAATGACATTCAGTCCGCAACCATTAGCAATACGGTATACCGCTTCCTTTGCGCTCCATTTAAACTGTTGATACTCAGGCTCTAACATGAATACATCCATATTCCGCTCGAGTAGATCAACCGATAAGCGTAAAGTGCCCTCAAATGATAGCGAAGGCATAAGCATAAGGAGTGTAGGATCATTAATGATAATAGCCACATCGAAATCAGTAGCTGCTAGCACATCGAAATCGGTATAATCTTCGCCTCTTAGATCATAATTCAAGCCCGTCAGGCTCATTAAAGCTCTAGAATCTTTAAGTACGGTTACTGTAGAGCCCATGTACTCATTGGAGCCATTTAAAAGCCCTTTTAAATGGCTCTGAACCAAATCAAGGTCATGAGTTACAGCTGGAAAGGATTCGTGAGGGTACCATGAATCGGATCTTCCCAAGATAGTAGAATTAGTAGGGAAGTAGGGGTCATCTGCGGCGATCAACACCACCTTAAGTGGCTCAGCGTAAGCTCCTATTAGAAAGGCCGAGTGTAAAACAATGTTAGCCCAAAGGCATTTACTAAGTAGATTTTTCATGAACATTTACAAAAATTAAAATGATGCTACCAACAAGGATTGTAAACTCTATTTTTACGTAAAATCTATCACATCAAAAAACATCAAGCCACAAAGACACTCCGCCATAGATCATTAAGGGATAATTGACCATATCACCAAGCGTGTAAGCACAATCGTCACCGCATCATCGATAGGTGATACATTCATGATAGAAACGCTAGCCCCTCATCAGGGACGGCTAACCTTCCTCTTTCTTACCCTTCTTCATCGTAGCTCCACGATAGCTTGGATTTAAAGCCTTCGGCACTGGCGCGTGAAGCTCAGCGCGCCACTTGTCGAGTTTTTGTAATAACTCAGTGGCTTTATCAGAATTTTTCGTAGCCAAGTTTACTCTCTCACCCAGATCGGCATTGAGATTATAGAGTTCAATATCATTATTCTCAAAGTATTGAATCAACTTCCAGTCACCATCTCTGATAGCTGAGCCAGGCCTGGTTCGAAAGACTCGATCTTGGCTATCTTCGTTTCCAGCTTGGAGGTAAACGGGGAAGTGCCAATACAGCGAGCGATCTTGAATACTCCCCCCCATGAGAACAGGGAGTAGACTATCTCCATCGATCACCTTACCCTCCATACTGGTCTTGGTGATGTCGAGCAGTGTAGGAAAAAAGTCGAGATTGGTGACTGGCGTTTCATTAATACTTGGTGCGACCTTACTGCTCCAGCGAATGATCAGAGGAACGCGAATGCCCCCTTCATAATATGAGCCTTTACCAGCACGGAGCGGCTTTTGTTGAGAAACCTTGTAGAGGCCGCCATTATCCGAGGTAAAGATAATCACTGTGTTCTCAGCTAATTTGAGGTCATCTAGCACCTTGGTAAGCCTGCCAATATTATCATCCAAACTAGAAATCATAGCGGCATATTCAGCATTAGTCTGACCATTTGATCCGGGCTTCTTCTTGAAGTAATCGGTCTTATCTTGCTTTCCTTGGATCGGCGAGTGAACAGTGAAGTAAGGAAGGTAGAGGAAAAAGGGTATATTTTGGTTCTCTGTGATGAAATCAATCGCCTTTGTCGTAAGGTGATCAGTGAGATAAGTCCCCTCTTCCTTCACTTCCAGATTAGGGTAGCTATATGGACTATGGTAGCCGCCAGCGTATGGCCCACCTTCCGCCGTGCCGCCCACATTGATATCGAATCCATTCTTCAACGGGTCTTTTGTAACATGCCACTTACCCATCGTTGCGGTGAGGTAACCCGCCTTTTTCATCGCGTGTCCTAGCGTGATGACATCACTCGTTAGATGCAGTGTGTTCTTTGTCGGTATGACCTTACGATCTCTAGCCTGACCACGCTCAGAGCTTTTCACTGTATAAACACCATGTCGCGGAGAAAACTGACCAGAGATAGCACACGCTCTACTCGGCGCACAATTAGCTGCGGACGCGTAGCCATTGGAGAAAACCATGCCCTGCATAGCCATAGCATCAATATGTGGGGTCTCGTAGTAGCCACTGCCCTGATAAGCAACATCTGCCCAGCCTAAGTCATCGACATTGATGTAAATCACATTAGGCTTCTCGACTCCATATGAAAGGGTCACGGTTAGGAGAGTCGCGAGTAGTAACTTTATCATAGCGGTATCTAATTGTTGGGTCAAAAAGCTAACTATTAACTAGCTTCATTAATGAATATTTTTACACGGCGTTGTATATCCTGCAGCTGGTAACGGCCTGCATTAGCACCATTCAAAGGCAATACTTCAATTCGATCTACATCGACGCCTCTCTGCTCCAGCTCATGTAATACATACTTGATGCGATTACTACTGAGCGCTTCATTAGCACTAACATCACCAGTCTGATCCGCGAAAGCACCAATAGCAAAAGGCGCTCTTGAACCCGTCGATTTTATCACTGCAGCCAGTATATCTAGCTTAAAGAACTGCCTACTCTCTGCCCTACTGTAGCCAGACTCAAAAACAATATCGATCAATGCTAGCTCGTCATTTAACAAATCAAGCTCTTCTGTAGAGAGGGTGTAGTCATCATGATACGAGTAGGAGGGAAAGCGCATTTCTGACTCATAGCCATCGAGTTGATTCTCGATGTTAAGCCGTAAGTGTCTGAGCTCACGGACCCAAATACGAACCATGCCTTTAGTTGCCTCACCTTTGAGCGTGATTGTATTGCCTTTCAGTGAAAAGCTTCGATTGCCTCGGTGCTCCGTGTAGCTAGACAGCCACGACTGAAAAGCAGCTTTAGCCACTTCAGGTGGCGTTAGGTAATAACTAGCCCGCTGTAGCTCCTTTGCTTGAATGATGGGCATCTCATTGAGACCGCTCATTACCTTATCAAGTGGTAGCTCGTCACTGAGCTCTCCCGATAGAGTAAAAGTCTTACCTTTCTTCACCCCAGCAATAGAACCATAAACCATCAAACCGTCATCGACGATCGTCAAATCACCATCTTTGATCTCACTAATTTCAGCTAAGAACAACTGTCTCTTCTGAGCACTCATAACAACACCTCCCACCTCAGCTTCATCACCTTTCAAGACCATCACAGGCTTAGCCACTTGATGCTTCAGCAAGGCACTCAGCAAGCTATTTTCAAGCTCTGCTCTCGCCTCAATGGCAAGCTCCACCTTGGCTCGGCGCTCAGCCTCGGCCTCACGCTCCAGCTGCTTGCTGCGGATTAATCCAAACAGCAGCAGCGCAGCTAAGACCGCTGTTATTGTGATTAAAATCTTCATGGAGGGGGGAGGATGAGCGCTGAGCCTTTTTCGCTCAGTAAATTACAAAATAAAACAAAAAAACACCTCAACCAATAAGAACGCCCAATAGGAACGTCTCCTACAGTCGGTCTATGGCGCTAAACGTGAGATAACCCAGCTCGACTCACCATCAACCTTCGAGTAAAGCAAACGATCATGCACGCGGCCCTTGCCACCTTGCCAAAACTCCACACGCACTGGACGAAGACGGTAGCCACCCCAGAAATCAGGTAAAGGCACATCTTGCCCTGCAAATCTCGTTTCGATCTCCTCTATACGAGAAAGCAACACATCACGCGACGCCACCACTGTCGACTGATGGGACACCCACGCACCAATCTGACTTTCGCGCGGACGTGACGAAAAGTAAGCCTCTGACTCCTCGCGACTCACCTTCTCGATTGCGCCCTCGATACGAACTTGTCGCTGCTGAGCTAACCACTGAAAGAGCATTGAGCCACGAGGGTTCGCTGCTATCTCCTGAGCCTTTGCACTTTTATAATTCGTATAGATCACAAAGCCCTCCACATCAAAGGCCTTCATCAAAACCGTCCTCGCTGCTGGACAGCCATCGAGACCTATTGTTGAGAGCGTCAGTGCATTCGGCTCGTGTAGCTCAGCCGCGCGAGCACTGTCAAACCACTGTGAAAACTGAGTAATAGGATCTGCAAGCATATCCTCGCGACGCATATCTGCACTCCCGTATTCCTCCCGCATCGCTGCTATATCGTCTTGGCTCATGCTTGTCTTATAAATCAGAAAACACCTATCTACCACCTAGATTATCAATTGTCTGGAAAATAGCTGTAATCATCAGATAGGCCATCGACCCGATCAAGCCCGCCATAATAATAAGCACCACCGGCATGATCAGCTCCATGACACGAGACAGATTCTTATTGAGCTCCGAATCATAACGCTCGGCTGCCCGACGCAGAGACTTATCCAGCTTACCGGTCTTCTCACCAACAGACACCATATCAATTAACAGCGAAGGGAAAATCCCAGTGCTAATCAAGCAGCGTGAAAACGAGCGACCATCGCCGACCATCTCAATAACCTTATCCATATGCTCGCGGATATAGAGATTCTGAGTAGCATCCCGTGAAAGCTCTAATGAGCGCAATAAGGGTAAGCCATTACCCACCAAGTTAGCCAGCGTTTCTAGAAACTGCACGTAAAACCTTGATTCAATGACCTTACCAAAGAGCGGGATATTGAGCTTCATACGGTCCCAGGTCATCTTATTAGACTCCATGTCCTTCCACGCCTTGAAGGCCAATGCAGAACCTATGATAATGAGCAACATCACCAACCACCACTCCTGAAAAAAGTCACTGGTCCAAATCATCATTTTCGCACCTAGCGGGATTTCGCCACCGGGTGTGCTCGATATCAAGTCTGTGAGCTGAGGGATGAGCTTCGTGACAAAAATAATGCCCACACCGATACCTGCCAGCACCAGGAATGCTGGGTAAATCAACGCCAGAGTCACCTTGCTCTGTAGCTCCTGAAGAGTTCTCAGATAATGCGCCTGACGGGTCAAAATCGTATCCAGAGCACCGCTCGCCTCACCTGCCGCCGCTAAGCTACAGTAGAGAGGGCCAAAGCTATCACTCACTTTGCGCAGCGATGAGGAAAAGCTACCACCATCACGCACCAGCTGACGCACCTTCATCGACACATCCTTGAGAGAGCCTAGCTCCTTGCGATTCTCCATCGACTTCAGGGCAGGCTCCAGCTGAAGTCCAGCACCTAGCATCTCACTGAGTTCCTCCGTAAACATAATCACCTCCGCGCGCTTGAGCTTAAGCAGTCCATTTGCATCCGTAGGTGTTTTCGACGGAGTAGCAGAATCACTAGTATCAGACGACTTAGCTGACTTGGATTGCGACGACTTAGCATGAGCCTTGGATTCACTACCACCAGCCGACGACGCGGTAAGCTTCACTGGCTGCAGCCCTCGCTTATCAAGTAGCCTAAGAGCCTCAGCACGATCAGACGCAGTAATTTCGCCCTTACTAACAGAGCCATTCTTACTTAGTGCTTTATAGGTAAATACAGACATCGATTTCAGCCAGTTATAGTTCGGCACTCGTTACTGATATGACCTCCTCGAGTGTCGTCTGGCCAGAGAAGCACTTATACCAGCCATACTCACGCATCGGCACGTAGCCCTCAGTCTGAGCATGGTCGAGTAATTCACGACTATCAGCGCCCTTAATAATGAGCTCTTGCATAGGCTCGGTGAGTAGCACCACTTCATAAATGGCCAAACGCCCCTTAAAACCAGTATTTCGACAGCGATCACAGCCCACTGCCTCATAGCACTGGCCAGTCATCGAATCAGGAATCTCTAAATCAATCCGCTGCTGAGGCATAAGGTCGTGAGGTCGCTTGCAATTCTCACACAGCTTACGAACGAGTCGCTGCGCTAAAAAGGCGCGCACAGAAGCAGACAGAAGGAAAGGCTCCACCCCCATATCTACAAGACGACTAATGCCACCTATCGCATCATTGGTGTGCAGGGTGCTAAATACCAAGTGACCAGTCAGTGAGGCCCGGATAGCAATCTCTGCCGTCTCCAAGTCTCGTATCTCACCAATCATAACAATGTTAGGGTCAGCTCGAAGGATCGATCTCAGTCCACTAGCGAAGGTCAGTCCGATCTCCGACTTAACGGCAATCTGCATCACCCCTGAAAGCTTATTTTCCACAGGATCTTCAATGGTAACAATACGCGTATCCTCAGTATTCACCTCACTCAAGAAAGAATAAAGACTCGTCGACTTACCCGATCCAGTAGGTCCAGTAATGAGGCATATACCATTGGAAAGCTTCAGGAGCTGAAGGATCTTCTCCTCAACAAACGGCTCCATTTGTAGCTTTTCGATATTGAATTTCTCTTGGTTAAGCAGACGCAAGCTCACGCTCTCGCCCTCAACGGTAGGCACCGTAGCCACACGCACGTCAATACCCCCACCCTCAAACTGAAGGTTAATACGACCATCCTGAGGCAGGCGGCGTTCAGCAATATCGAGCTGAGACATGATCTTGAGACGAGCAATCACAGAGCTCTGTAGCGTCTTGATATTATCAGGCACGGTTACATCCACGAGCAGGCCGTCAATACGGTAGCGGATACGCAGATTATCATGAAGTGGCTCAACGTGAATATCCGTCGCACGCTGCTGCAGTGCCTCACGAATGATCTGGTTAACAAACTTCACCACACTCGCCTCTTCATCCTCGTCGGCATCAATCACATTAGCCTCATCAGAGTCTTCTAAATTATCTAAATCTAAATCCCTACCGTCTAAAATCTGCTCGAAGGTATCAGCACCCACACCGTAAAGCTTGCGCAATGAATCATGAATACGGCGGCGCGATGCCATTTTCCAAATAATAGGCAGCTCGATCTTCTGTGTAGCAGCTTGGCGAGCAACCAGATTGAGCGGGTCATAGGTAAGTAATACCAACTGCTGGCTCCCCTCCTCGCCGAGAATCTCCACAGGAAATAGCTGCTGAGTTAGAGCGACCTTAGCCCCGCAAGCATCGCGCAGAGGCTCTGCCTTCTCAAAATCAGCAATGACCGGTAGCCACTCCATACCTGAATTCGCAGCCAGAGAGCTCAAATAAGGCTCCTCATCTACTAAGCCAGAATCTAGGATATCGTCGATAGGTGAGCGCTGCTGATCGACAGCAGCCTGCACTACTTGAGTTAGAGCATCGATGTCCTCACAGCCACTATCGCGGGCTGGTGCAATTAATAAATCAATCATTCCTTTACTTACTATTCACAGTAAACGCCAGAAAGGCAATCTTCTGTCTCTAAATAATCATTTAAAAAAAGACAGTAATACCCAGACGATAAATCATAGAGCCTCAAAAACGATCAAGACACTCAGAGTAATCACCGGGTAGAGAAAACGAATAGACCGAGAAAAAACAAAGAACTACGCCTCAAGCTCTTCGCCACCTACGTGGAAGCCTATCTTGCGACGCGGCTTGGGCTCGTCATCCACCTGCTCAATTTTGCGGGTGTAGCAGACGACTTGAAAGCTAGACTGATGACTAATAAACATACATGAGAGACCATCAAGACGCCCCTCCACAACAACGCTCGAATGACCGTCCTCACCAATGCTCTCAACAGCCACAGCATCGCCATTAGACATCAGAGCGTAAATAGCTGGCTCCTCATCCTCGGGTAAAGCTGCACGCCACTTCGTAATACGTGCGGCCAATCGGCGAATAAACTCACCAGATGACTCAAATCGGTGCTGTTGCTCAGCTGGCATGTTAGCGAGCTCTTTCTGCAAATCAGGCATACCTGTAGCTCCGGGAAGAGTCAGATAAGGGCGAAGGATCGATGAGTTATTTGACATGGCTGATTAATACACCAGTTACTGCGCTTTTTCAATCACGGCATAAGCACTGTGATTATGAATGGACTCGAAATTCTCAGCCTCCACCTTATACCAAGTGATATTTTCCTGAGCATTTGAACGAGCTGCAATATTACGCACCAAGTCCTCCACAAACACAGGATTATCGTAAGCGCGCTCCGTCACCTCCTTCTCATCTGGGCGCTTGAGTAAGCTATAAAGCTCACAGCTAGCTGAAGCCTCGACAAGGTCGATCAGATCTTCGATCCAAATAGGCTCTTTAAATCTTACAGAGTAAGTCACAGTGCCGCGCTGATTATGAGCACCTCGATCACTAATTGCCTTAGAACAAGGGCAGAGTGTCGCCACCGGAACGATCACAGTGAGGATGAAGTCTCCACCACCATCGGCATCAGACTCGGTCTCAAAGATCACCTCATAATCCATGATCCCCTCCATCTTTGTCACAGGTGCTTGCTTCATTCGGAAGAACGGAAAGCGGAACTCCACATGAGCTCTATGAGCATCTAATCGACCCAGAAGCTCATTAGGGATGGCATTCACCTCACGCACGTCGAGACAGTTACCGTGTGAGCTTAGCACCTCCACGAAACGACTCATATGCGTGCCCTTGAAATGATGCGGAAGATCCACAGCAAGAGCTGTCGTCGCCACAGTGCGCTGAGTGCTACCGTCTTTATTACGGACTTCTAGCGGATAGCGAAGCGCCTTCACGCCAACGCGGTCAATAGCAATATTACGGTCGTCAAACTCGTTTTGAGTATCCTTAAGCTCTTTCATCGTAGGGTAGAGATGTGCTCTTGCGTATTCTCGAGGGAATGCATGAGCGGTAAATGGGAAATGTTATCCAGTAAAATTAAAAAAAAAGCCTGACCGGGTGAGCGGGCAGGCCTGTAAATTGCTATGCAGTGGTAAGCACTGGTTTGGCAAATAGATCAATATTAACCAATAAGGTTCACTGCACGTGAACGCTTAATCGCCTTAGTGATTTTGCGGTGAAGCTTAGCAGAAACACCAGTAACACGACGAGGAAGGATCTTACCTGTCTCAGTAGTGAACTTGTTAAGAAGCTCTGTGTTCTTGTAGTCTACCTCAGCTTCTGGGATATCATGACGGCGGTGCGGCATTGGGCGGTTAGCCTTCCAGAATGAAATACGACGCTGCTTGTTCTTAGGAGTAGATATAGAGGACATGTTATAAAATGGTATTTACTAATTGGGACAATGAACGATTAACGAAGCTCACGGTGAAGCGTGCGGCGACGTAGGAATGGATTATATTTGATTTTCTCCAAACGACCAGGTGTGTTCAAGCTCTTCTTGTTACGTGTTGAAGTGTAACGAGATGTAGGTCTGCCTTCAGCTTTCGCTTCAGTGCACTCAAGGATAATAATGTCGCGGGCCATGGTCTTAGTAGTAAGAAAGAAATGATTGAAAATGATCGAAAACGTATATGACATCAGCATCTGCATATGAACTTCAGCTTTTGCTTAGTTCGATGTGTAATACGAAGCGGTGGCGCAAGCTACCCACTTACACCTTTTGGTCAAGCAGAGAATAACATCTTTTAGCAAATTCCCCACTTTTTAGCGCATTGCACCACTAGAGAAGCTAAACGACTCATTACTATGGCGCTTTAAGTGACCATTTTCCTTCTCCCAAGCCTCTTGGCACTCCACGGTGAAGCGTGCAAATGGAATAGCCTCCAAGCGAACCTTAGGAATACGCTCCCCTGACATTTCGCAAATACCATAGACACCAGCCTCTGCACGAGAGATAGCCTTCTCAATGGCACTCAGAGAGTCCTGCTCCATAGCCAAGAGGTTAAGCGCAAAGTCGCGGTCATACGAGTCACTACTAGCATCGCCAGCATGCATCCCGCCGCTACTCACCTCCATACCATCACTATTCTTCAAGGTATCCTGAGTCACACCACGCATGATATCCAAGATCGAATCCCTGAGATCAAGTAGCTTTTGATACTGCTTCTCATCAAAGTTTTTTTGCTCTTTTGCATCTTGTTTCGAAAGCGCTGGCTGCGGCTTTGCAATCGGCTTTTCTGCTACGGATTCCTTTTCAGCAGCACGCTTCGCCGTTTCAGTCTTGGCTACCGCTTTTTTCACACTCTTCTTCACTGCTTTCTTCGCAGCCTTTTTAGCGGCTGGTTTCGATACTTTTGAAGCTAATGAAGCCTTCGTTTCCTTGGTATTACTATTCTTTTTTGCAGGCATAAATACGTAAATAAATTCACCCACATTCACCTACGTGAATTTTTAAGGGCGTCTACCAATACATATTTGCCTGCCAAGCGACAAGCCCAAATTAAGTCAAGCCTATGAGCTCAAACAACTACTCTCTATCTTTGATCGACTGATCACGCTTCGCCTTCTGATCAAGCACCCATGATTGATCAGCATCAGAGAGCTTATTAAACGATGTCACCCCACGCTTACCGCTAGGCTCGATGAGGGTAATACGCCCTGCGTCATAACGATACAGCTTCGCAAAAAGTTTCACTCCATTTCGACTAATCCACATGCGGTAGCCCCGCTTTTCCAAACCCTCTCTCCACGCTCCATACTGACGAGCTGCCACCTCCACGGAATGCTTCAGCTGCCCCCAGTAATACACAAAATTGCCCTTCTTATACCCTATGATACTATCAACAACCTCACCACTAGGTGAGAGAATATACACAGATGGATAGCCGCGAGCATTAAAGCGCTTCTTCATCTTACCCACATACTTAAGCCTATCCAGCTCCTCTTGGCTATCGCTACGCGCAGCAATGTCTAATGTCACACGAACAGTATTCTCCTTAGCCCACGACTCAAACTCTGGCTTGAGCATCAGCTCCTCGTTAAGCAAGTTACATTGAGGGCTCTTCCCTGATCTTGTAAACCAGAGGATGACAGGCTTCCCCGTGCTACGAGCGATCTTACCTGCCTGAGCTAGGTCTTCATGCCACGACGTATTTTCAGGATCATTCCAGACTTCGTCAAACTCCTCACCAATGGACTCATCAGGATCATAGGGAGCCCAGACCGTGTCCTCCTCGCTAGTCACCCCCAGTATCGCCTTACTTTGAGGAGTCAGAGCCCCAGCTACCGTGACTGCGTTATCACGCTTAAAATCAATCCGCCCACCGGCCTTTTGGTATGCGTCCAAACCAATAAGCTCTTTTTTCTGCTCTTCTTTATACTGCTCCTCAAGCGTCTGCTGAGGGCCAAGATTAGGCAGTAGCCCCTTAGTAGAACAAGACACAGCTAGTAGAGCCAAGACCACCATCAATGCTCGGCCAGCATCACTGTATTTCATCTCCTTAAGCATATTGAGAATCTTGATTTGTTATCAAGCAGTTGGCAACTCACAATTTCACAAGAGCCTCCCCGCTCCCCCTCTCACCATATCCTCAAGAGTCACTGCACAGGTAATTTCGCAATGACCGCTTGGCGCATCGTTCAATACCAGCTATCATGAAGCTTGATGCAGCCTCCTATCCAAGAAATCCCCTCAGACTTAACGGGACATCTACTCCTCGCCGACCCAAGCCTTCAGGATCACCTTTTCAAAAAAAGTGCCGTCCTCATCTCTGAATATGACAAAGCTCAAGGCGCAAGTGGTTTCATCCTCAATCACCCTACTGCACAAACTGTCGGCGACCTACTCACCAACAAGGCATTCTCCGATCTAAGACAGCTACCTGTCCACCTCGGCGGTCCAGTAGACCAGCAGAGCCTCATCTTCGTATCCTTCTGGGCATATAAAAACTCAGTGCTCAAATACGCAACTCGCATCTCAGCCCAAAAAGCCATAGAAAGTATTCACCAGCCAGGCACTCTCGTTCGAGCCTTCGCCGGCCACTCCAGCTGGACACAAGGCCAGCTAGAAGAAGAGCTAGAATCCCACTCATGGGTCATCACCCCAGCAAACACTCAGCTCCTCCAGCTTAGCCACGAGCGTAGCCTCTGGGCTAATGCTCTGCGGACGATCTCCCCCTACCACCAAGTTCTAGCAGAGGCGCCAGACGACATATTCATCAATTAATACCTACGCCACAGAGAAGGCATGAATAACACCAATATTGCGTAGAGTTCTAATCTACCAAGCACCATCAGTAAGGACAAAAACACCTTCGTAGCAGGCAGTAAGTGGCTAAAGTTATCCGTAGGTCCGACATCGCCAAACCCAGGGCCAATATTGGCAAGAGTAGCAATAACACAGCCAAAACAAGTCAGCAGGTCAATACCGCGACTCGACTCCAGAATCGCCACCACAAAGCATGAAGCGATTGCTATAAAGGCATACAAAGCGAGGAACACAACCGTCTGCGAACGCTCACCCTCACCAATCGGATTACCATTCACATGCATGCGAAACACCTGATTGGGACGAAATGCCCGCACCACCTCAAAGCGCGCCGTCTTAAAGAAAACCAATAATCGGCTCACTTTGATCCCGCCTGAAGTAGAGCCTGAGCAGCCACCCAGAAGCATTAGTGCTGCGAGTAGCACCAAGCCGTAAGTCGGCCACTGCGTGTAATCCACCGTGCCATAGCCAGTAGTAGAAGCAATAGAGACCAC
>JALZUH010000097.1 GCA_023301645.1 Akkermansiaceae bacterium | reverse complement strand
ATCACGCTACGCTGTTCCTAAAGCATGGTATGATCTAGGCATCAAACGTTATGGTTTCCACGGCGCCAGTCACAAATTCGTAGCGGAACGTTCAGCTGAGCTGATGGGTCGTGAAGATGTGGCTGAAGCCGCTCGCCGTCTCTATATAGATGGACCGCAGGAAATCGAAGGCAAGCCTCTGCGCGTGCTCTCCTTCCATCTCGGAGGTAGCAGCTCAGTGACAGGAATTAAAAACGGTGTCGCAGTCGGCACAAGTATGGGCTTCTCACCTCAGAGTGGTCTCCCACAAAACAACCGTGTAGGTGATCTCGACTCAGGAGCGATCCCTTACGCAATGAAGAAGCTTAACCTCACGCTTGAAGAAGCAGAGCAGCAGCTCACTAAAGAAGGCGGTCTTCTCGGAGTATCAGGAATCAGCAATGACATGCGTGACATCGAAGATGTGGCATGGGCTGAGAACTGTGATAATCCAGATGCCCAGCTCTCACTTGACATGTTTATCCACTCCGCAAGGAAGTGGGCATCCAGCTTCCTCTTTGAAATGGGTGGTGTAGACGCCATCGTATTCACAGCAGGAATCGGCGAATACGGGACATGGGTTCGTGAAGCAATTTGCGAAGGCCTCGAAGAATTCGGAGTCAAGTTCGACGCATCCAAAAACTCAGTCCGCGGCAAAGAAGCTGAACTCAGCGCTGCAGACTCTAAAGTGAAAGTCTTTGTCATTCCGGCAAACGAAGAACTCGTTCTTGCCAGAGAAGTTTACCGCAAGGTTAACTAAGCATCCCCTTCTTTCACATCACATTTTCTCAAAGAAAAACTCACTAAATCAAACACAACTAAATAACTAATACCATGGCTAAACAAGCAATCGGAATACTCGAAACATCAGGCCTCGTAGGTCTCGTAAACGGCACAGACGCAATGCTCAAATCAGCAGACGTCACACTCGCTGGCCCAATGCGCCAGATCGGCAGTGCAATGTGTAACGTCGTCGTCGAAGGCGACGTCGCTGCTGTAAAAGCAGCTATCGACAGCGGCGCAGCTGCTGCATCACAAGTCGGCACTGTTCTCAGTGCACACGTTATCGCTCGCCCAGACGCAAGCGTAAATGAGCTGCTTCCTAAAGCAGCTGCTAAGGCTAAGAAGTAATACCTCGCGAGAGATCGCCATGTGTTTTCGCCGTGAGGGCTTTCAATCGACTGCCCTCACGGTCACAGCACTAACCATTTCTCCACATTTCTCTCTATCATAGCCATCCTCTATTAGGCCCGCCCTTACAAAAAAGGCAGCCTATACAAGAACACCACAATCACTCATCACCATGTTTCTAGCAGAAGTCATCGGGCAAGTAGTCTCCACTAAGAAGGACGACAGCATGCACGGTAAGAAACTCCTCATCGTCCGACCTAAGCTCGTCGACGAGAAAGACCCAACAACGTTCCGCAATGGTGCCAATACAATTATTACAGTTGATACCGTTGGTGCAGGTGAAGGTGACCTCGTGATGTTCTGCCAAGGCAGCTCAGCTAGACAGGCTAAAGGAATGAAGCCACTCCCTGTCGACGCCGCCATTATTGCCATCGTTGACAGCGTTGACGTGCTCGGTAAAAAAATCTTTAAAAGCAGCTAACTCTCCATCCTTATTTTCTAAATCGTGAACAACATCGATCAAAACACTCTTCGCTCTGTCGTAGAAAACGTCCTCGTTAAGCTTAACGGCGGCGCACCACTACCAGAAGGCAACAGCTCTGCACCTAGCCAGAACACCCCGCCAGCCCAAAACGCTGCCCATACTGACTGCTCATGCCACGGCAATGGAGCATCTACTGCTGGCAGCTACACTGGTAAAAATGGAGTCTTCCAAGACGTCACCGAAGCCGCTGAAGCAGCACAGGAATCTTTCCTTAAGTTTCAAGAGCTCGGCACAGAAGGTCGCAAGCGCGTCATCGAGATCGTCAAGAATCTCTGCGTAGCCAATGCTGAGCCTTGGGGCACATTCGAGATGAATGAAACCAAGATCGGCCGCCTTGATCACAAGATCGAAAAACTCAAGATCGTCCCACTTGTCCCAGGTGTCGAATACCTTCGCCCTGACGCGATGAGCGGTGATCACGGCATCATGCTCGAAGAGTTCGCACCCTTCGGTGTTGTCGGAGCTATCCTCCCAGTCACACACTCAGTTCCTACTCTTACAGGAAATGTTATCAACATTCTCGCAGCAGGCAACACAGTCCTCTTCAACCCACACCCGGGCGGAGCACAATCTGCAGCTATGGCCACACGCGCCTACAACCAAGCCATCTTCAATGAGCTCGGCGTTGACAACCTCATCTGCACCATCGAGTCACCTACGATCGAAAGCTTCAATGAAATTTGTGCTAACAAGCACATCGCCATCATGGCTATCACAGGTGGCCCTGCCGTTGTGCAAGCAGCGATGCAGTCTGGTAAGCGCTCCATCTGTGCAGGACCTGGTAACCCAGTTGTTGTCGTCGACGAAACAGCCGACCTCGACAGAGCAGCGGAAAGCATTATCGCAGGTGCGTCATTTGACAATAACCTCCTCTGCATTGGCGAAAAGGCCGTCTTCGTCGTCTCCTCAGTATTTGACGCCTTCATGGCATCTATGGACAAAGCCGGTGCAGTTCGTCTTAATAAAGACCAACTCGACAAGCTCACCAACGTCGCATTTGACATCACCAATGGTGCTGGCGGATGTGCCCAAGCAGCGCTTAACCGCGACCTTATAGGCGTAGATGCATCTGTTCTTGCAGGTCACGCTGGGCTCAGTGTCCCACCATCTACTGAGCTTGTATTCGCAGAGACAGAAGCCGAGCACCCATACGTTCAGAAAGAGCAAATGATGCCAATGCTTCCAATCGTGCGCGTGCCTGACTTCAAGACAGGTGTTGCTCTCGCTAAAGAAGCCGAGCACGGCTACCGCCACTCAGCAGTCATCCACTCCAACAATGTAGCTCACATGACCTACATGGCAAAGGCAATGGACACCACGATCTTCATCAAAAATGGAGCATCTACAGCAGGCCTAGGCCTAGGTGGTGAAGGTTACCTCAGCTACTCAATCGCCACCACTACTGGTGAAGGTATCACTACTCCTAAGACATTCACACGTGTTCGTCGCTGCGTAGTTGTTGAAGACCTTCGTATTATCTAAGCTAAGTCTCCTAAAGACTAAGTATCACACCACCCTTATCCTTTAATATGCTTCACGCCCAAGTCGTCGGTAATGCAGTAGCATCAGCGAAACACAATTCGCTCGATGGTTACAAAATGCTGCTTTGCCAACAACTTGACGCAGAAGGAGCAGCAGCAGGCACACCCTTTGTTGCCATCGACCTCTTCGGCGCAGGAATGCACCAAAAAGTCTTTGTCAGCACAGATGGTCTCGGTGCTCAGCACATTGTTAAGGACTTTAAGTCTCCCATCCGCATGTTCATCCAAGGACTCATTGACTAACCCATTATGAGAATCGGACACGTCATCGGGAGAGTTACTCTCAGCATTCACGAAGCAGCCCTTAAGGGTGGTCGCTGGCTCATGGTTAATCCTGTGGATACGGCAGACCTCAACACCTGCCTTATCACACAGCCCAAGCTCACTGCCCAATCCTCTCTTGTCGTCTATGACAACATCGGAGCAGGCATCGGTGACATCATCGGCTTTGTCGAGGGAGCTGAAGCCACAGCCCCCTTCGAAGACCCCACCCCCATTGACGCCATCAGTCTCGCTATTTTCGACACAATTTCTTACGAAGCCCCGATTAGTTCCTAATTAGCTTCACCTACTCAACTTTTCAAAAGTTCACATCAATTTCAAAAACAAACCAACCAATCATCTAATAACATGAAGAAAGTTTACACCGGTAACGATATTCAAGCCATGATCAGACAAGGCACATGCCTTGACAGCATCCCAGCTGACGCAGTAGTAACACCCTCTGCAAAAGACGCCATCCAAGCACACAAAAAAGGTGCAGCTGTTACCTTCGGTAGTAGCTCAGCATCAGCAGCAACAGGTAATGAAAAACTACCACCTCTACCTGCTGGCGTGCCTACAGTGCCACCTGAGCCAATCGTTCCTAGCCTCGAATTCAAGTGGGTTCCTGGCACAGATCCTAAGACACCTGAAGAAATTCAGCGCTACTTCTACTCACCTGCCATCGAGCAGCTTAAGAAAGAAATGGCACACGTTGCTCACAAAATGTGGGGTCGTAACATGGTCGACGGTAATGGTGGAAACATCACACTACGCGTAGGTGACAACCTCGTCCTCTGCACACCAACTCTCCGCTCAAAAGGTGAGCTCCAGCCAGATGAAATCGCCCTCGTAGACCTCGACGGTGTTCAGCAAGCAGGATGGCGTAAGCGCACATCTGAGGCAAACACACACCTTGCCATCATGAAGCAGCAGCCAAATGCCAAAAGTGTCATCCACGGACACCCACCATATTCTACAGCATTTGCCGTAGCAGGTATCGAGCCTCCTACTTGCCTATGTTCAGAAGCTGAAATCTTCACTGGCCCTATTAAGCTCGTTCCTTACCAGACGCCTGGTAGCCCTGAGAATGCAGCTGCAGTAGCCGCTATCGGAAAAGACAACCCAGCTATCCTTCTTGCTAACCACGGTGTTATGACATGGGGATCTGACGTAGAAGATGCCTACTGGAAACTCGAAAACATGGAAACAGCTTGTCAGACAGTATGGGTAGCTAGCCAGCTCAATGGCGGTAAGGTCAACCCAATCCCTAATGACAAGATGAGAGAGCTTTTCGAAATCCGCCGCTCAATCGGCATGATCGACCCACGTGAAGAGTATAAAGAGTGTGAACTCTGCAACAACGACGACTTCCGCCCAGGAGCAATGTGCGACATCCCAGCAGGAGCTGGATCAGCAGCACCTTCAACAGGCGCAACACAAAACTCTGCTGCAGAGGAAGTCATCAAGAAGCTCACAGACGAAATCATGTCTAAGCTCTAAAGCTCGGATTTCTTATCACACCTTAACCAACTAAGAACCAAATCATGAAAGCAACAATCATCGGCGGCGGTGGCCGCGTAGGCTCTAATGCTGCAATCTGTCTTCAGTGCGCAGGTATCGTTTCTGAAATTCAGATCCTAGATGCTAATCAAGACCTCGCTGACGGAGAAGCACTTGACCTACTTCACGGTGCGTCATCTCTTCACGACCAGCGCATCTACGCTGGAGACTACGATCGTGCGAAAGATTCTGACATTTTCATCATCACAGCTGGCCTTCGCCGTAAGCCGGATGAAAGCCGTCTAGACCTCATCAACCGTAACGTCGGTTTATTCTCCCAAATCCTCCAGAGCATCAAATCTGCAGGTATGAAGGACGACGCGATCGTATTTGTAGTCTCTAACCCTGTAGACATTCTCACTCACCTTGCTGTCAGCTACCTAGGTCTCCCACAGAGCCAAGTTATTGGTCTTGGAACCATGCTCGACACAGCGCGTTTCCGCTCACTCATTGCTGACGGTCTTAACCTCGCTCCTACTCAGGTGAAAGCACTCATCCTCGGTGAGCACGGTGATACCATGTTCCCAGTTTGGTCATCAGCAACTGTCGGAGGTCTTCCTCTCTCAGGTGTTAAAGGCTGTGATGTTAATTTCCAGCGCGAAGTCTTCAGCCGCACGCAGAAGAGTGGCTCCGAAGTCATCTCACGTAAAGGTGGAGCTGGCTGGGCAGTAGGTGCAACGATTGCAGAGACTGTGCACGCTATCGCACTCGATAAGAAGCAAATGCTTCCTATCTCAAGCCTTCAAACCGGGTCATATGGCCTCAAGGATGTATGTATCAGCACCCCTACCATCGTAGGCAGAAAAGGAGCCGAGAAGCACATCGAGATCGACCTCTGGCCAAAAGAAGTCCAAGGACTACAAGCATCAGCACGAGCACTCAAAGACATGCTCAAGAATGTTGCAGGCGTCTAAGTCATCTTAGCCCATCAAACTCACTAAAGCCTCCCCAGTTTTTAACTGGCGGAGGTTTTTTGTATTCACTATATTTCGAAGATACGCATGGACACCTCACCGCTAAATACTTGCGCGAAAGCCCGCAGCGCAAAAGCCAATGAGCTCATTAAGCTGTGCATCAAAATAAGATGAATTGCTTATTTGGCTACCTTGTTCGCATCGCGCGCCTTGAGCACCGCTGTGCATGAGTGACTGAATCATCGATCCCATCGCATAGTTAAGCCTCCTAACTAGCTGCTCGTCATCAAGCTCTGGCAGTAATGAAACAAGGGCTGCTTTATATGTTGCTAATGTCGTATCAATATAAGGTGCTATCGCCTCAGGATATGTGCCATTATGAATCATCAAGCATCGAGCTAGAATCTTAAGTATCACCTTCTCACTCACTTGGTTTGTGCTGAGCTGGGTGACTAATGGACGGATAAATGCCTCAAGTATATCCTCTAAACTCACCTCCCCACCCTCTGCGAGTAGCTTATCTAATCTCGCCGCACGCTCTTCGTTAACAGGCTTGATATAGAGAATTTGAAGTTGCTCAAATAGCTTATCTTTACCTCCAAAGTAATAGTTTACCGACGCAACATTCGCACCTGCGGCATTGGTAATCGATCTTAGCGAAACACCTTCAAAACCATACTCAGCTACCAACTCGCTCGTGACATTGAGTAAGCGATCACGTGTCGACAACTTTTTAGCTGACTTAGGTTTGAGATTCATGATACCTAAATGACATAAAAGAATTGATTTTGCAAGTTGATTTAAACAAGTGCTTTAAGCGTTTTTTAAC
>JALZUH010000096.1 GCA_023301645.1 Akkermansiaceae bacterium | reverse complement strand
GCTATCGCCGCATCTATTCACGGTCATGGCGACGACCATGAGCACTGCAGTGGCTCAGTCCTCTACAAAGACTACAATAACCCCATACCATGCTGGAACAAATCCGGCCACGGTAAGCTCGACGTCAAAGCCGCCATCCAGAAATCATGTAACCCCTACTTCATGAACATCGCCAATGAAATAGGGCCCACAAAAATGCTCAAGACATTTAACATGTTAGGACTCGGCAAAAAAACCGGCATAGAGCTCCCCTACGAATCATCAGGATTCATCCCCGGGGACCTTCGCTGGAAGAGAAACCACCCCAACAAATTCGTCATGCCCTCAGTCACCGCCATGATGTCTATCGGCCAATCAGAAAGTGCCGCCTCTCCCCTACAGCTCGCATCCCTCGTATCCGCCGTGGCAAATGGTGGCAAATACTACAGACCGCGCATCGTCAAACAAGTCATCAACCCCCACCAAGGCGCCCTCGTCAACGACCAGCCTGAACTCATCCTTGACCTGCTTGATAAAGGTGTGCACGCCGAGCACCTAGAAAACATCCGCACAGGCATGTGGATGGCAGCCAATAAATCAGGAGGAACAGCCAAACATGCATCCATTAGCGGTCGTAATGTAGCAGCGAAGACAGGCACCGCTCAAGTCTTCGACCATGGGATCAAATCCCATGACGCATGGACGGTAGCCTTTGCACCACTTGACCAGCCAAAATACGTGGTAGTCGTCGCCGTCAAGCAGGGCACCAGTGGTGGCAAAGTCGCAGGCCCACTCACGCACCGTATCCTCAAAGGGCTTTTTGATTATGAAGAGGGCACCCAACTCGCACTCTCAAGAATGAGTGAATTTCGCGGCGACTTCAAAGTCAGAGACGAAGTCATACTCACTGACAACTCCAACCCATATCAAGCAGATACAGGTGGCGCTGGCGAAACGGGCAATGAAGTCCCTGTCCTCGTCAAACCCAACAGAACCCCAGTTACTTTCATCCCCTTACCTACCATCCGAGAAGAAGCAGACGCCGAAGGCTCCGCAACACCTCAGACCAACACTCAGCAATAATCACCAACACGACTGAGAAATAAACACTTTCTGGCATAGCTATGCCCAACATTCATTAACAACAATCAACATATAACTCACTTATGATCAAACGTATCAAACAAGTTCTCGGGCTTGGAACTCCAAACCCAATGCAGGGAACATCCCTCATCATTAACTCTGAAAAACTCGAACGCCGTGTCGCCTTAGTCGAAGATGGCTCACTCGAGGAATACAACCTCGAACGCGAAGGCGACCTCAACATCGTCGGTGGTATTTTCAAAGGCACTGTCAAAAATATCGAACCTGGCCTCAAAGCCATGTTTGTCGACATCGGTCTTGAGAAAAACGCCTTCCTCCACTTCTGGGACGCCATCCCCGCCGCACTCGATAGCGGCCTAGAGGAGATCCAGCGTGACGGACAGAAAAAGAAGCAGAAGCCAAAGCGCATCAACTCTAAAGACATCCCCAACATCTACCCACAAGGATCTGAAATCATGATTCAGGTCTCCAAAGGACCTATTGGAAATAAGGGCCCACGTGTCACTACCAACATCTCTCTAGCAGGACGCTACCTCGTCCTCATGCCCTACTCTGATCAGTTTGGTATTTCACGTAAAGTTGACGATCCTAAAGAGCGCCAGCGTCTGCGTCGTATCATGCAAAAACTCCAAGTGCCCGAAGGCATGGGTATTATCATGCGCACCGTCGCCACTGGGCAGCGTGCTCGTCACTTTGTCCGCGACCTCGCCATGCTCCTTGAGCAGTGGTATCAGGTAGAAGACAAACGAGATGGTAATCCAGCACCAGTCTGCGTCTTCCGCGAGCCTGACCTCATCGAGCGTAGTGTTCGTAGTTTCCTTACTGACAACCTAGGACAAGTCATCTGCGACAATGAAGGCACCACCAACGAAATGCGTGAAATCGCTGGCCGCATCTCCCGCCGAGCCAAGCGCCGTATCCACTACCTACCATCTCGCCAGTCGATCTTTGATAAAATCGGCATTAACAAGCAAATTGACGAAGCCTTCTCAAGGCAAGTTTGGCTCAAGTGTGGTGGCTACCTCGTCATTGACGAGACCGAAGCGATGATCACCGTCGACGTCAATACAGGTCGGAACAAAGGATCTAAGGACGTCGACAAGATGCTCCTAGAAACCAACATCGAATCAGCCGAAGAAGTCGCGCGCCAGCTGCGTCTCAGAAACATCGGAGGACTCGTTGTCGTAGACTTCATCGACATGCGCCACAGACGAGACCAGCAGGCCGTCTACCGCGCCATGAAAGAGCGTCTCAAACGTGATAAAGCAAAAACACAAGTGCTCCAAATCTCCTCCATCGGCCTCATGGAGATGACTCGTCAGCGACTCAATGAATCACTCCGTGACAGCCTCCAAGAACCTTGCCCATACTGCCAAGGTCGTGGACGCGTCAAAACAACAATGACCATGAGTGTAGAAGTTCAAAGAGCTCTCAACACCATCATCCAGCGTGGTGAAGGCCAGCTCGGCGATCTCGTCATCGTCGT
>JALZUH010000095.1 GCA_023301645.1 Akkermansiaceae bacterium | reverse complement strand
TGAGTGATCGATTTGGAGTTGCTTAAGAAGTAGTCGATGACTTCCTTTTTGAATTCTTCGCTATGACGGCGGTATGTCTTTTTCATGTTTGGTTTCCTTGGTTGATTGTTATCAATTAGGAGAACCGCTGGCTAGGATTTTGGGGAAGCTCAGAATGTTTGTGAAGTCCTCTAATGTTATTTAGAAATCCTCCAAAAGCGAAAGCTAGTATGGCTAGTAATGTTATCCCCATAGAACGCACATTATATAACTGCTGTAGATGCAGCCACTACAAATATGATGCTTCTCTATACCCACAAAAAAACCGCCGTTCTGGTGAAGAAGTCGGCGGGGTGTGGGGCTGGTTTCTGTATAAACTATGAAGATAAAGCAAATGGAGCGGGTGAAGAGATTCGAACTCTCGACATCGACCTTGGCAAGGTCGCGCTCTACCACTGAGCTACACCCGCATCACTGATGCTTGTTGCAAACGTCGTTTGTAAGCGGCGCTTGCGTGGCGTTTATTTACACTGGTAGTTCCTACTGACAAGCTCTTTTTTGCCCGTCAGGGGACTTTTCTTTCTTTTTTCACTTTTGAGGCTGGTTTTGATTGGTTTTTTTATTTTCGAATTTAAATAACAGGTATGGATATTCTCAGCGAGATCATGGAGCACAAGATAAGTGAGGTGAATGCAGTGTTACCGCATTTGGAAAAATACCGAGCGGCGGCCTTATTGCGTAATGATTTTGCTGGATTTCGTGCCGCGTTGGATCTCGGGCCAGATAGGCTAAGCATTATTGCTGAGGTGAAGCATGCGTCTCCTTCGGCAGGTATCATTGATCCTAACTTCGATCCAGTGCGCCAGGCGTCGATGTATATGGATGGCGGTGCGAGCTGTATGTCAGTGCTGACCGATGAGAAATACTTTAAGGGGTCATTGGCTGACTTGACGAAGATTTCACCTGTTTCGAGTATCCCGCTTTTGAGAAAGGATTTCATTCGCCATGAAGTTCAGATATATGAGGCGATCATTTCAGGGGCGGATGCTATTCTGCTGATTGTTGCTGCCCTTGATGATGCTACGCTGAAGCACCTCTATCAGGTGGCTAAGGACTACCAGCTGGATGTGCTGGTAGAGGTGCATGATTTGGCAGAGATGGAGCGAGCTCTTGATCTCGGCGCGGATCTCATCGGGGTGAATAACCGTAATTTAAAGACCTTTAAGACGGACCTAGCTACGACCGAGCGTCTTGCCGAGGAGGTCGGTGATGATGTGCTTCTGGTCAGTGAGTCGGGTATTCGCGATACCGCGGATTGCTTGCGCGTCTTGGAGGCAGGTGCAAATGCTATTCTGGTAGGAGAGTCCTTGATGAAGGCCAATAACCCAGCTGAAACACTGCAGCAGTGGCTCGATATACGGCTGAAGTAGGACTTCGAAGTAAGGTTGTCCTCGGTTTATCCCTTCAGGCCTATGTGTGGGCTTCATACTAGCTGTTTATTTTTTGTCATTTTATGACGGTATTGCTTGAAGTGTAGTGCGTAGGGCTTAAATAGAGGAAACCAACTTATGGTTTAACGATTATGCTCAAAGGTATCTCTCATTACATTTCTCCAGAATTACTAAGCACCCTTTCTCGCATGGGCCACGGTGACGAAATCGTCCTTGCCGATGCTCACTTCCCTGGGGAGACTTATAACAAAAACGTGATCCGTGCTGACGGCGTCAGTATTCCTCAGCTGCTCGATGCTGCGCTGCCCCTCTTGGTCCTCGATCAATACGATGATGAGCACTTGGTCATGATGGCAGCGGTGGAGGGCGACGCACTTGACCCTTCTGTGGAGGCGTCTTATGCCGTGCCTATTGCTAAGCACTCTACGGAGGCTAAGGCAATTACTCGCATCGATCGTCAGGCGTTTTATGATCGTTCTCAGAACGCCTTTGCTGTGGTGATGACTGGTGAGACTGCCAAGTATGGTAATATCATCTTAAAAAAGGGGGTTACCCCTTTAATTTAGCCCGATGAGGCTGACGCGCTTTCTCTTCCATCACGCATCGCTTGGTAGAAAGCAGGCGCGTCTTGCTCTTGCTGCAGGACGGGTAAGCGTGGGTGGTGAGGTTGTGCGTGATGGGGCTGCTTTAGTGAGTGAGTTTGCCTATGTCTCCCTCGATGGTTCTTTACTCGCGGCGAAGCAGGCTACCTACATCATGCTGCATAAGCCCGCTGGCTACCTGAGTGCTACGAAGGATCCCGAGCATCCTACTGTGATGGAGCTCGTCGATGAGTCTGAGGACTTACACATCGCTGGGCGTCTGGACCGAGCAAGCACAGGGCTGTTGATCCTGACTAATGACGGTAAGTGGTCGCGCCGTCTGACTGAGCCTAAGGAGGATGTGGCGAAGACTTATCTCATCGATACCTCCGAGCCTATTACTGGTGATACTCATCGTAAGTTCGAGCAGGGTATTTACTTTGCCTATGAGGATGTGACGACACAGCCCGCCGAGCTTGAGGTGCTCTCGCCCTGTCAGTGTAAATTAACCATTTATGAAGGTCGCTATCATCAGATTAAGCGGATGTTCCATGCTGTGGGTAATAATGTGCGCGCTCTGCATCGATTGAGCGTGGGGAAGATTCATCTAGGTGACTTGGCAGTGGGGGAGTGTCGCCACCTGAGGGATGAGGAGATTTAAGAATAGGTAGAGGAGCCCCTTGCTGGGCTCTGTCCTTGTCTAAGCTTTGCCCCATGGCTATAAAGTAGGCTATGTGGCAGGAAATGCTGAGACTCCATGATGACCGAACTAACTACTCCTAGCGTGATGAAGAATCATAAGCTCGTGCGAATGCGCAGGATTGCGACGGCTATTCTCGTCTTCATGGCTGCTCTTTACGCCTTTGCTCGGAGCTATCAGGAGATGTTTCCTGCCCTTGAGTGGTTACGAGCATTTGCAGAGGCGGGTATGGTAGGGGGGCTTGCCGATTGGTTTGCAGTGTCGGCTTTGTTTCGCCACCCACTTGGGCTGAAGATTCCCCATACGGCGGTGATTCCTCGTGAGAAAGATCGTATTGGCAGGTCATTTGCACAATTTATCCATGGGAACTTCCTCACAGC
>JALZUH010000094.1 GCA_023301645.1 Akkermansiaceae bacterium | reverse complement strand
CTGTAAGCAGGCCACAGGGGTGACATGAAACAAGCGGAATGCCTAAACATTCCGCTTTGTAAATTTGTAATGTGAAGTGAGCGAGTCGCTTAGATAGCGTCTGTTTCAAGAACCTGGCGTTCACGGTATGTGCCGCAATGAGGGCAAGCAATGTGTGAAGGGATGCGGCTTTCGCATTCAGGGCAGGTCTTAAGCACAGGCACACGCCAGCGGTTCGCGCCGCGACGCATCTTCTGCTTCATCTTCGATGTTCTACGTTTTGGTACAGCCATGGTAGTGGTATGTTAAGGTTTGGTTGGATTAAAATGATTGGAGTGTTACAACTCGATCTGTTTAGATGACTCTTTCTAATTCTTCGTCTTCTTACTCTTTCGAGTGGTCAGAATTGTCGGAATTTTCAGAGGCGTCTGATTCTTGTGGTATCGCGTCTAGAGCTGCCCAAGGGTCAGGTTCTTCGTCGCGGGGTGGAGTCTCTACATCATTTGTGGGTGCTTTGTCCACTGCTAAATAACGAGAATCTAAATTACATTCGATTTTTTCGTCTCCTTCGTCGCATCGAGGGTAGGATGGGAAGAGGATGACGATTTCTTCACGGAGTGCGTCAGCGATGTCGACAACGCCCGCTGGGGACTCGACACATACACTGCAGTTTTCGATATGGATGGTCTGAATGAAGGTTGTGAGGGTGCGCACGCAGGTGAATTCGATAGCGCTAGAGATGCTGCCCATGGCAAGGACTTCATTGTCAAACTTCTGCACGTAGAGGTCGTAGATGAGCGGGCCAGTGGCTTGGGTGTCTTCACCTAAGTTACCAAAAATAGCTGGGTCAAGCTCGCCAGAGAAGGTTTTGCCTTCTTCAGGTAGGGTATTCAGGTCGATGAGTAAGTCGGTTTTCATGGGTGGGGAAAGGGAGGTGCTATGAGCTAGTCACGCGCATGGAGTGGCTCTGGCGTGGTATGGTCTTGCCGATGATGACAGAGCATGATGCTTGAGTTTCTTCAAGTGTTTCCATGACGGCATTGAGATTCTTATCAGGCACGGTGAGGAGGAGTCCTCCAGATGTCTGTGCGTCGGCAAAGATCATTTTCTGCGCTTCGGTGACATTTTCCTCGAAGAGGGTTTGGGAGGCGACGTGCTGCAGGTTCTTATGGCTGCCTCCTGGCACGCAGCCAGCGGCGATGAGGTCGAGGACTTCTGGTGACATGAGTGGTAAGGCGGCGGCGTCTATTTCTGCGGTGACACCACTGGCATCACAGAGCTCCATGAGGTGCCCGGCGAGGCCGAAGCCTGTGACGTCGGTGCAGCAGTGGATGAGGTTGCGCTCAGCGAGGGTGGCTCCTGGCTTATTAAGTGTTCCCATCAGCTCGCTAGCAAGTAGGGCGAGGGAGTCGCTACAAATGCCTTTTTTAATGCCTGTGGAGATGATGCCGCTGCCTAGGGGCTTGGTAAGGATGAGGTGCTCGCCTTCGCGGGCGTGGGCATTGGCGAGGAATCTCTCAGGGTGGACAATACCTGTTACTGCGAGTCCGTAGATGGGCTCAGGGTTTTTGATGGTGTGACCACCTAGTAGGCTGCATTCAGCTTCGACACACATTTCGGCACCACCTCGGAAGATTTCACGGATGGTGTCATTATCAATCAGGTCAGTAGGCATGCCTGCTACGGCAAGAGCGGTGATGGGGCGTCCGCCCATGGCGTAGACGTCGGAAAGGGAATTAGCGGCTGCGATCCTGCCGTAGAGGCGAGGGTCATCGACGATAGGTGTAAAGAAATCGGTGGTTTGGACGAGGGCACGCTCATCATCGATCTTAAAGACACCGGCGTCGTCAGCGGTCGCTGAGCCAACAAGTAGACGGCTATCCTGAAACTGAGGTAACCCATGCAGAACCTGCGTGAGTGACTCTGGGTCCATCTTCGATGCTCATCCTCCGCAGGATGCTAGAGAGGTTAGTTTGCGTATTTCGTCACGTTTCATAATCTGATGATTCTTGTTTGCCTGCGGCTTGAGGTGGCCGTTGTTTTTGAGGGTAGAGCGGGGAAGGCGATATTCCAGCGTTTTTTTCTTCAAGAGCGAGTTGTTTCTATGCAGGATGGACATCCTAAGTCATGAATGAGAACACGCAGTCACCAGATACCCAAGAGCGAATAGTTTGTAAACCTACCAAGTGGTTCTTGTGGAGAGCTCTCGGGACACTGGCAATGTTTAGTGTGTTCACCTTCCTTTTTATCAAAGATGGGAAGACAGGCTATAGGGATAAAAACTACCAATACTACATGTATGAGAGTTTCAAGGATGCTGGTGAATCATTTGAGTCGATGAAGGCGGCTGGTGGTCTGAGCGAGGCAAAGTGGAAGGAGTTCGCCTCACAGCAGAAGCTGAGTGTGCCTGAGGATCGTCTCGATACCCTGCCTCGTGATCCTGAGTTAAGCATGGCACTTCCTAGTGTGGTCGTTGGCGGCTACGCGGTGCTCGACGCGCAGCAGGGAAAGCAAGGTGTGGTCGAGTTATGGCTAGAGTATTCAAGTCTTAAAGAATGGGGTGAGGACCCTGGAAGTAAGGCTTACGATGCGGGTAATATTAGGAATCAGTTTATTGCAGGTGGGGTAGCGGGCACATTGGCAGCTATCGTATTGTTTATTCTCATCCGCACTTCACTACGCAGTATTGAGGCGGACGGAGAGGCTCTCTACACGCAGTGTGGGGCGAAGGTGCCTTATGCTGATATGACTCGTGTCGACAAGCGCAAATGGGAGAATAAGGGGATGGCCGTCGTGCATTATCAAGAAGACGGTGTTGAGAAAAAGGCGAAGATCGATGGTATGGTTTATGGTCAGTTTGATGAGGCAGATGGAGCGCCCGCAGAGAAGTTGTTTGCGCTAGTATTGGCTAACTTTAAGGGCGAGATTCTGGAGTATGAAGAGCTCGAAGATCCTGAAGAGGGTTCGGAAGAGTCTGCCTAGGTCTTCCTGAGCTAAGCGAAAAGAAGGAGTCAAAGGTCGGCTTGATAAAGGTTGATTTTCAATCCACTGACTAAGAATTCTATCATTTAGCACTTTTCGCTATTGCTAATCAGCTACGGCGTGGCTAAATCAAGTTTCAACTAACCCAAATATACACAGTATAAATGTCTGACATCGAATCAAAAGTAAAAGAGATCATCGTCGAGCAGCTCGGCGTAAGCGCCGACCAAGTAAAGCCTGAAGCTAAGTTCATCGAGGACCTAGGAGCAGACTCACTTGACACCGTTGAGCTTGTTATGGCTTTCGAAGAGGAATTCGGAATCGAAGTTCCTGACGAAGAAGCTGAGAAACTTCAAGGTGTAGGTGACGTAATCTCCTACGTTGAAGGAGCTAAGTAAGCCCTTTGGGTTTTAACCAGTTTACTAGGGCAGATCCATTTTGGGTCTGCCCTTTTTATTGCTCCTTTTGATTGTTTATTGCAAATTCACCCACCTGCTCGATAAT
>JALZUH010000093.1 GCA_023301645.1 Akkermansiaceae bacterium | reverse complement strand
CCGCGCACACGAGCTACAGCTGGGAATTAGGCAGTGATGCTAATCTCGCAGGGGATGATCAGCTTGTTGATTTCTTTCACGCAGGTGTTGGTCTGACCTGGGCGTATTAAGCCTTGCGGGGCTCAGAAAGGTGCTAAATAGCTTTTTTACTGAGGAGTTGCTTGGGGCGAGGTGTTTGCCCTTGCTGCTCAAGAAATGTATTGATCCATTGGGTGGCTAGCTCAGGTGGCAGCCAGTTCGCTTTGGATTTGATCTTGGCCCATTCTCGGTAGCATTGCTTGCGGTAGTCGCTGCCATGGTTTTCCTCGATCCATGCTTCGTATGCGAGCCACCATTGCAGTAGTGGCGTGAGGGATGCTAGGATGTCTTGTGGTGTGCTTACGTCGACTTTGTCTGCTGACCATTGCCCTGCAATAAGCGGGTGATTAGGTAGCCAGTGATAGAAGCGGCAGCGTTCACGGAGGAAGACGAGCTTGGAGTCTTCCGAGTAGGTGCTAGCACAGGAGCCGTAGAGCTCGATGACGCCACTTGGCTCGTCGAGTCTGTAGCAGCTGGTGCCTTTGAGCCCTTGAGAGGGGGATTTTTTAAACCCATATTTAATGAGCTGGTTTCCCGCAGGGTGGATGACGTCCTTCCCTAGGAAATACATCTGCTGGTAGAATCCGTTTGCACAGTCTTTGAGCAGGATGGGTAGTATGTTGCGCTTGGGCACCATTGTGGGATGCTGGCAGGTTAGGCGGGCTGCTTTTTACCTGACTTACAGGCGGAGCAGCAGCTTAGATTAAACGCATGCACGATGATGAGGCAAAGACCTCCTAGGGTAGTGACAATGCTGGCAGGGGGGATGTAGAGAGACTTTTTACCGCTTTCGTCGATGATGTAGGATGGGCAGCAAATATCTGGGCATGATGAGCTGGAAGCAGAACCTGCTTCCGAATTACTGGCTCATGTGGGGCCTACGGTTTCTGTATTGTCTGGAAGGCCGTAGGTGGCAGCTTCTGTGTAGGGCAGTATAGCTCCGATAATGATGAATGTAATACCTGCAACTCCTAGTCCGACGATCCATTTCTTGCCGTGCTTTCGGTAGCCTTTTTTGAGCATGAAGACGGCGATGGGAATGACGATGAGTGCCATGCCCCAGTGCGTAGCTGGGTGTGACCAAGCTTTGCCGAAGGTGGGCAGCAGAATGAGTAAGATAGGGGTGCAGGCACAGTGGATGGCACACAGGACTGAGGCTATGATGCCGATGCGGTCAGTGTTTTTGTGTGCCTCAGGACTCTTGGTAGAGAGGTCATTGGTAGCCTGTTGGATTGAGATTTCTTTCATCGCGTGGTTGATGTGCTTGGCAATAGATGGAGCTAAATACTCTTTAACGCAAGTGATTTGCGTTTCGAACGTGGTTTTATTTCGGCAGGGGTAGCTTTTGAAATGTCTCAATGACATAGTCATTTTTATATAGACTGGACTCTGTGCAAGGGATTATGCAGAGTGCGACTTCGACTCGAATTATTAATTTTTTGCAGTGAATACCAATACCGAAATGAACTCTCCTCAAGATACGCGCACTCCTAGTCAGGCTAATGAAGATTATTGCCGTGAGGGCTTTCAAGAGCTTGAATCGAAGCTAGAAACATTAATGGGGATGCTTGGTGGTGTTTTGGGCGATGATAGCTCATTGGCTACAAGTATTCCGTGGAGTGGTAAGGATATCTCTGCGAAGGCAACAACACCTGAGGAGGCTGGATCAGTGGCTCAGCTACAGGCGATTTGCTTTGAAATACTTAATATGGTGGAGGAGAGAACGTCGCGCATGATTCGCCATCGTCGTAGAAATGAGCTTGGTTCTGAGGCTGAGAAGGGACTTTGGAGCAGAGTGATTTGTCAGTTAAAGGAGGAGGGGTTCTCTGAGGATGATGTCCTAGAGGCACTTCCTGATATGAATATCACGCCTGTTCTTACAGCACACCCGACTGAGTCAAAGCGAGCAACAGTGCGTGAGCGCCATCTGGCGCTTTATAATGAGCTGGTGCGCTGGGACATGAACAAGGATGACCCTGCGAGCTTAGAGGTGGTGATGGAGTCGATCACAGTCTGCTTGGAAACACTCTGGCATACAGGTGAGATTCATGCGTCACGCCCTAGTATTCTAGGTGAGCTGCGTAACGTGATTTACTATCTGCGTGAGGTTTTTCCGAATGTTCTTAAGAAACTTGATACGTCATTAGAATCGGCTTGGGTGCTTGCAGGCTGGGATGTGCAGAAGCTGCGCTCGGCAGCGGCTTATCCTAAGCTTACTTTCGGCACTTGGGTGGGTGGTGACCGCGATGGTCATCCACTAGTCACAGCAGATGTCACAGCTGATACTCTGCGCCGCTTACGTAAGCACGCGCTACGCATTCATGAGCGTGAGCTGAAGACTGCGGCTGGAGTGCTTACTTTATCCCCTCCTCAGGGGCGTGTGCCTAAGGCTCTCTCCGAGAGAATTGAGGTCATTCAGGGCGAGCTAGGTGAGGTGGGTAGCCGTATTGCTCATATCAATGCTCTAGAGCCATGGCGCTGTCTTGCTTACCTCATGCGTGAGAAGCTAGAGGATCCAGATGCTGCGGTGGCTTATGATTGTCTAGATGAGTATGCCTCCGACTTGGAGCTGCTCGATGTTACTTTAATCGAGGTGGGCGCGGCTACGACAGCGCGTAATGTGGTCTATCCATTACGCCGTTTGGCAGAGGTATTCGGCTTCCACTTAGCTACGATTGACATTCGTCAGAATTCACCTTTCCACGATCAGGCTGCGGAGCAGATGTTCGCGCTGGCTGGTATCGAGGGCGGCGAAGGCTTTGCGAATTGGTCTGAGGAGAAGCGCTCTGAGTTCCTTGTGGAAGAGTTGCAGAATCCACGCCCATTCCGCCCGTGGTCAGCTGAGGCTGATACGGAGGCAGGTAAGGTGATGGCGTGCTTAAAGGTGATCTTCGATCATTCCGAGAAATACGGTATGGCTAGTTTCGGCCATTATGTGGTGAGCATGACTCGTCAGGTGTCAGATATTTTGCTCGTGCATCTCTTCGCTCGTGAGGCGAAAATGGCTGAGTATAAAGATGGAATCTGGGTGAGTAAGGTGCCAGCGAGCCCTCTCTTCGAGACAGGTGATGACCTCGATCGTGGAGGTGAGGTGGTGAAGGCTTATTTGTCACTGCCATCAGGTAAGAACTTTTTGAAACCAGCACTCTCTGGCTTGCCTTATATGCCAGTGATGGTGGGCTATAGTGATAGCACGAAGGATAGCGGTCTTCTCTCTGGCCAGTGGTCACTCCAGAAGGCGCAGTCTGAAATTACTAAGTCATGTCATGATATGGGGGCTCGCTGTGAGTTTTTCCACGGGCGTGGTGGCACGATTAGTCGTGGAGCGGGTCCAATTCAGTGGTTCTTACGCGCGTTACCATCGGGTAGTCTTACTGGTGCGATTCGTATTACTGAGCAGGGAGAGGTGATCCCGCGTAAGTATGCCCATCACTCCACAGCTGCTTATAATCTAGAGCTTCTAGTGGCTGGTGTGGCGAGGGTTTCAGTTGCTAACAAGAAGAAAGATGGGATAGCTACAGCGGGTAGTGAGCCATATCAGGAGATCGTTCAGTGGCTCTCCGTTGAGAGTCGTGCAAGCTATAGAAGACTATTAGAGGAGCCTGGCTTCATGAAGTTCTACCGCCAAGCTACGCCACTTGATGCACTTGAGAATGGTTGCTTTGGTTCGCGTCCTGCCAGCCGCACTGGCACGGCTACATTGGATGATTTGCGTGCTATTCCTTGGGTCTTTAGTTGGACACAGGCGC
The DNA here is from genome assembly GCA_023301645.1 of Akkermansiaceae bacterium. Classification (GTDB taxonomy): domain Bacteria; phylum Verrucomicrobiota; class Verrucomicrobiia; order Verrucomicrobiales; family Akkermansiaceae; genus Oceaniferula. Next base: position 3,114 of record JALZUH010000093.1, on the reverse strand, counting down.
GTTATTATCTTCCGGGTTGGTTCGGTGTTGGCTCTGGTTTGGAACAGCTTAAGAAGGAGCGTCCAGATGACTTTGCTGCATTGGCAAACTATATTAAAGAGGAGCCATTCCTGCGTTATCTACTGACGAATGTTGAGACCAACTTAGTGAGTGCTGATTTGGACTTGATGAATGCTTACGCAAATCTTGTTGAGGATACTGAGCTGCGCGATCGCTTACAGGGTATTATCGTCGCTGAGTTTAAGCGCACTGGGCAGATGATCGATGAGATCTTTGGTTCGTCATTTGTTGAGCGCAGACCGCGTATGCAGCGCACGCTCGACGTGCGTGAGTTGCCGCTGCGCTTGCTTCATGAGCAGCAGATTTCCTTGCTCGCTGATTGGCGAGCTGCTCAGAAAAAAGGAGACGACGCTGCTGCGGCGAAGCTCATCAGCTCGCTTCAGTATTCGGTCAATGCCATTGCGAGTGGTCTAAGAACAACGGGTTAATTCTATCTCCTCGCACTGAGACAGATGGGCTGTTGTTCTGGGTGTTTAGCAATAGCTGTCCTTCTGTTAATCTGTAACAGCTGAAACAATACTGCTGTAAAGGTAAGAGATGGGTTCTTATTTTCAGTTTAGCTGGTCAAGCGCGTGCTCCTCGCATAACTTGCTTCGCCGTTGCTTCTGGCTAATTATGAAGAATGCAGGGCAAATATCTACAATCATCTATTTATGAAAGACGAAGAAAGAGTATTAGAATTAGAGTTTTTAAGAGCCACTGAGAATGCAGCTTTGCATAGCTCTCACTGGATGGGTCGTGGTGATAAGGAGGCGGCTGATTATGCCGCTTGTGACGCGATTCGAGGTATGTTTGACCTGATGGATATCCGTGGCGAAATCGTCATCGGTGAGGGTATCAAGGACGAGGCTCCGGGGTTGTTCATCGGTGAGAAAGTCGGCACATGGGCGGAGGGTAGCCCTCGTTTTGATGTGGCACTTGATCCTGTCGATGGCACGACCAATGTTTCCAAAGGAATGCCTAACTCGATTGCGTGTATTGCAGCAGCTATTCCAGAAGAAGGTGAGGACTGCGCTCTTCAGGAAATCCCTGCTTTCTACATGAATAAGCTGTGTTATCCAGAGGAGGTGAGACTTGCATGGATTGCTGATCCATCACTCCCTATTGATATCAATGCTCCTATTTCTGAGGTGATCAAGGCCACGGCAAAGATCCTTAATAAGCAGGTGCGCGACATCACTGTAATGGTGCTCGATCGCCCACGTAACCAATATATCATCGATGAGGTGCGTGCAGTAGGTAGTAAACTACGTATGGTAGCTGATGGTGACATCACTGCTGCTATGGCTCCATCACTTCCTAATTCTAATGTTGATCTATACGCTGGTATTGGTGGTTCTCCTGAAGGGGTGCTTTCTGCAGCTGGACTTCGCTGCTTAGGTGGTGGTCAGCAGGCGAAAATATGGCCACAGGACGAGGCTGAAAAGCAGAGTCTCATCGAGGCAGGCTGGGGTGATCGTCTTGATAAGGTCTTTAGATCAAGAGATCTAGCTAAGGGATCTAATATCCTTTTTGCTGCGACTGGTATCAGTGATAGTCCGCTTCTTAATGGCGTGACTCTCTCTGGTAATAAGGCAGTGACTCACTCCGTTCTGATGAGAATTAAGAGCAAGACTGTTCGTTTTGTAGAGGCTCATCACGACTTGAGCACGAAGACCATACGCCTACGCTCGTCGAATGGTGAGACTAAGGTGTAGTGATTGATTGATTTTTCAAATGGCCTCAGCTTTTTAGAGCTGGGGCTTTTTGTTGTTTTGGGGTTTAATCCACGGAGATGAAAGATGCGGGTAGCGGTAGCCATGAGGGCAGGGTGGTAAAGCTTCCTTGGCTGGGGACTGTGCCGCTATCGACGAGGGCAATACTTGCAGATTTGGCATCTAAGGAAGGCCCACTATGGGCTCAGATGTTTAAATTTGCCCTGTGTGGGGCTTTGACGACGGTTATCTTTATGGGCCTCTACCTCGTCGTGGAGTGGTGGGCGCCAGAGTATATCGCTGAGACTCTTGATCGGGAGCTGCGCCAGAGAAACTTGATGGTTGTGATGGTGTGCGCGTTCATCCCCGTTAACTTGCTAGCATTTTGGATCAATCGAACGTGGATTTTTCATACTCGTAAGCACGGGCTTGGGAGGGAGCTTGCGATGTTTTTTGCTATTGCCGCCATCGGCTTTATCGGTGGCGAAATGGGTAAGCGAATGATGGTCAATGACGGCTACTCTAATTTGAGCGCAGTGGTGGTCTTTGCTGTGGCGTCGGCTTGTGTGAACTTTTTTGCACGCCGATTACTCGTTTTTGGTAAGTAGCTTCACTTGCTTGTGGCTGTGGCTCCAATCGTGCAGGTCATGGTGTGCTCGTCTCCTGCGGCGAGGGTAATGCTTTGGGCGCGGGCATTGGCTGTTTCTACACAGATAAACTGGAAGATTTGTTCGTTATTGAGGTCTGCCATCGCTTGACCTTTGGCGAAGCCTGGATTCCATGTGATAGTTGTTTGGCTACCTGTTTTACTAATGATGGTCTCTCGCTCATTGATGAGGTCTCTGAGTGTGGCACTGGTGTGGTGGCTGTAGATGCGGTCGACTTCGTCGGGGAATGTGAGGACTCCACTCTGAGTTCTGGTGGTTTCTTCTCCTACAGTGTCGATGTATTCTAGCTGGTCGAGGCCTTCGAGCTCAGCTTCGCGACTATCGCTGATGGAGAAGTAGGTGTGCAGTGCTTCACTGTAGGTGGTGGCTGTGTCACCGTGGTTTTTGGTAGTGAGGCTGAGGCTGAGTGTTTTTCCAATGCTGATCTCTAGCTGAGCTGATAGCTGCGAGTTGCCCTGTGGTGGTAGGCTGAATGTGAGAATTGTGGCAGCAGAGGTCTCAGTTTTAATGTCGGTATCGATGCTTCTGGTGGTGATGGTATCGAGTGTCCAGAAGCTACTACGCGCGTAGCCGTGGGATGGCAGGCTAGCGTTTGTGGGGTGGGCGTTGAACCATGGCCAGCAAATGGGAATGCCACCACGGATGGCTTTGCCAGCTGTGAACGCTGCGTCTTTACTGGTGAAAATGATAGG
>JALZUH010000092.1 GCA_023301645.1 Akkermansiaceae bacterium | reverse complement strand
CTCAGTGAATTCACTGAGATCATCGATGTTCGCGCTCCATCGGAGTTCGCCGAAGATCACATCCCCGGTGCCATTAACCTCCCCGTGCTTAACGACGATGAACGCGTCGAGGTAGGAACACTCTACCAGAGCAATCCATTTGAAGCCCGCCGGCTCGGCGCTGGCCTCATCTCTGCCAATATTGCTAACCACCTAGCAACCCATCTAGCCAATAAGGACAAGAGCTACAGCCCACTAATCTACTGCTGGCGTGGTGGTATGAGGTCTAACTCCATGGCACACGTGCTGCGCTCTGTAGGATGGCGCGCTCGCCTCATCGAAGGTGGCTATAAAACCTTTCGCAAGCACGTCAGCGACGAGCTAGAGCGACTTTTCTCCCACCCCGAGCTCCAGCTCACTGTGCTAGCTGGCCCTACTGGCGTGGCGAAAACACGACTACTGCAGAGCCTAGAGCAAGAAGGTGCCCAAGTGCTCGACCTTGAAGGTCTAGCTAATCATCGTGGCTCAGTGCTCGGCCTAGCGCCCAATGAGTGCCAGCCTAGTCAGAAAATGTTCGAAACTCGTCTGTGGAAATGCCTCTCTGAGCTCGATCTCACTCAGCCTGTCTTCACCGAAGCTGAGAGCAATCGTATCGGAGTCCTCCATTGCCCAGCAAGCCTATGGAGAAAACTCGGCACGAGCAAGGTCGTCGCCATCGACTTACCACTAGAGCAGCGAGCAGCCTTCCTGCTCGACGACTATCCTCATTTTTGCGCTGATCCTGAGCATCTGAAGTCCCTACTCGATCGACTGATTAAAATCCGTGGCCACGAGCAAGTGGCGACTTGGCATCAGCAAATCGATACGGGAGAGTGGCAGGCATTTGTCATCTCCGTATTACGAGATCACTATGACCTCGTCTACCGACGTGCTGGCCACGAGCAGTCTAACTACCCAGCACCAAGCTATCAGGTAAGTATCTCAGATTTCTCAGACTCGACACTGCAGCAAGCCGCCCTCGATCTTATCAACCGTGACTGACGCGCATAATCATCTCCAAGACGCTCGATTTGACGGCATCAGAGACGATGTCATCGCGACGATGCTAGAGCAAGGCATCACCCAATGTGTCACCAATGGCACCAGCCCTGATGACTGGTTGAAAGTAACCCAACTAGCTCGCCAATACCCCGATCTTATCACCCCATCATTTGGCCTGCACCCGTGGCAAAAACCAAGCGCCGACTGGTATGAGCAGCTAGTCCAAGCACTCGATAGCACACCGCGTGCCTGCATCGGAGAGTGTGGGCTAGACCGCTGGATGAGAAACTACGACACCGAGCTCCAAATCGAGATCTTCACGCGCCAGCTCGACCTCGCCACTGAGAGAAATCTACCGCTATCCATTCACTGCCTGAAGGCATGGGGCATGCTCATCGACATCCTAGAGTCTCGCCCGTTACCAGAAAGAGGCTTCCTACTGCACTCCTACGCTGGTGCTGCAGAGCTCATCCCCCGCTTAGTCAAGCTAGGTGCTTACTTTTCCTTCTCTGGATATTTCCTCCACACCAGAAAAAGGCACGTCATCGAGGCGTTCAAGCATGTGCCCGCACAGCGACTGCTCATCGAGACTGACGCGCCTGATATGCAGCCTCCTACGCAGTTGATTAAACATCATTTGCCAGAGGAGGAACTCAATCACCCTGCTAACCTAACCGCCATCTACACAGAGGCGTCCAAGCATCTAGATACATCCATGGTCGCGGCGAATTTCGCACGATTTTTCCACCACTAGGTTAGTGCTAGCCCGCAACATGTGACCTTATAAAAAACAAGCACCCACCGAATCAACGATGGATGCCTGTAAACGTAACTATGAAGAAACGAAATCTTGCTAGTAATTAGCGGATCTCGGCACGACCCCAGTCGAAGCCGAACTGAAGCCAGAGAGTGTCTTCTACACCTCCGCCTCTGAGATTATCGCGGTCATACTGAAGACGAGCGATACCGATGAGGTTATCACCGAAGTCGACGCGCTTAGCTAGTGAAGCTGAGATTCTATCGCGCTTAGCTAGCCCAAGTGTGTTAGAACCTTCTACCCAGTCATAACGTAGACCACCTTCCCAGCTCTCAACAAACTCCCATAGGAGAGATGTGTTCACAGTGTTCTCATCTGTGCTACCTTCCGATGTGTTTGCGTCACGGTAGATCCACTCTGTGCGTGAGCGGAACTGTCGACCACCGCGCTCAAGACCGTTCTCTCTCCATGAGTAAGTAACGTCAGCACCATAGACCTTAGTCGTAAGACCGAAACCGTTTTCACCTGTGATGAAACTAGCCCCTACTTGGAAGCGACGGAAGTCATCTGCTCCGAAACGTGTCTGATAACGAGCAACTACGAGATCATCGACAGGGAGTGCCTGTTCAATGAGTTCAGCTGCTTCATCTTCCTCACCTTCCTCCTCTTCATGAGGCACTGCTGAGCCGAAGCTCACACTCAAGATGTCATCAGCAGCAGTAGGCAGGAGCCAAGAGATTTCTCCACCTTCCATAGCGAGTCCTTCATCACCGAGGAAACGAATGTTACCAGCATTAGAGTTTACAAAGTCAAAAGCGTGGTTGTGCTTAGCATTCTGGTCACCGAATCTTGCTAGCATACGACCAGCACGAAGCTCAAGGTTACCAGGAAGGTCGATGAGCTTAATGAAGCCCTCTTCAAACTCAGATTCAAACTCTTCACCATCTGGCTTAAAGATGTTTGAGTTGATGAAAGCACGCACGTGATCACCACCATAGATGTTTGCACCGATTTCAAGCCCTTGGAAATTAAATCCCTCATCATTAGGGTCGTGACCACCAACCTCTAGGTCGTTCTGAAGTGTGTCTGTTCCGTGTGTGAGGCGAAGGTTTACTGATGGGTCTACGCGGAGGAAGCCTGTTCCTGTCTCGCTACTACTTGCTGGTATGTTAAATATACTAGAGCCTGTTCCTGTGTTCTCTTCGCCAAAGGCTGACAAAGGAGCAAGAAGCGCCGAAACACCTAAGGCTAAGCCAGTTATTTTTTGTGTGTTATTTGTTTTTTTCATTATCTGTTATTTAGTTAAGAAAATAGTGAAACGATTTCGCCCTAGCCTTTACTCGTCAGGGTCTTCCTCAGTCCACTAGTCGGACTGATAAGGTAGGCGATAAGAAATAGCCCACCGAGAACGACCACGATGGCAGGGCCTGTAGGGATATTGAGTAATACTGAGAGGAGCACAGCCGAAACAGCACCCACAGAGCCGATGACGCCCCCGCCCCAGAACAACCAGCGAGTGCTATTGGTAAACATGGCTACAATCGCGCCCGGCACGACTAACAGTCCAATGGAGAGCACCGCGCCGACCGCCTGAAAGCTAGCCATCAGAGCCATCACCATCAGCGTGAACAAAAAGTAGTTCATCCATCTCACAGGAACCCCCTGCACCACAGCCACACTTGGCTCAAATAGGGTAAGAAGAAGGGGTCTCATCAGCAGTGAAGACCCGAGTAAGGTAATAGCTGCAATACCAAAAAACACGTAAAGGTCAGCGTCCCCCACTGATAGAATACTTCCAAATAGCCAGCCTTCTAGATCCTCACCAGTCGACACGTAGTCGAGCATCACTCGACCCAAGGCAAAGGCGGTGGTGTAAAAGATAGCCAAAGCCGTGCCCTGAGGAATCTTACTGCCACGAGAGACCACCATCGCACTAAGTCCAACCATCAATGCAGCAATCATCGACCCCAGAAATGCCCCTACTTGCGTCAGCGACCCTGTGATGAGAACTACCAGCACAATACCCGGAAGCATCGTATGAGACAGCGCACCTAGTGACAATGCACTCCTACGTAGCAGGACAAAGCCACTCACAAAACCATTGGTAAAACCAATGAGTGCAGCAGCTACGAGTGCGCGCCTAAAGAAAGGCATCCCTATAATGTCCATGAACTCACTCATTGATACGATGGCTAAAGGCTTGGTTAAGGTTTTCTTTAGTAAAGGCTTCTGCGCAGCTGCCAGAAGCGACTACTTCGCGATTGAGAATCATGACATCATCAAAGATATCGGTAAGTGTGCCTAGATCGTGGTGTGAGGCGATGACCAGACGATCCTCAGCGGCTAAGCTACGCAGTAAGCGTGAGAGATTAGCCGTGTGATCATGATCAAGCCCGCTAAATGGCTCGTCCAGTAAAAGAACATGCGCTCGCTGCGCCACAGCTCTGGCAATAAAGGCGCGCTGCTTCTGACCACCTGAGAGCTCACTGATCTGCCTGCGGGCGAGCTTGCCGTCCATTTCCATCATCTCAAGTGCCTCCTCGACAGCGATACGGTCATCTTCGCCAAATTTCTTATAAGCACCTAGCTGAGGATAGCGCCCCATCTCAACCACACCTCTGACAGTAATCGGGAAGTTCCAGTTCACCTCATCATGCTGTGGTAGGTAAGAAAACTCACCACCTCTGCACTTAAGCGTGTCTTTCCCATCCCACGTCACACTACCACTACGACGCTTCACCAGACCAGCAATGGCCTTGAGCAAGGTGCTCTTGCCAGCGCCATTCGGGCCGACGAGAGCCAGACTTCGACCGCATGACGCCTGTAGGGAGATATCCTTGAGCGCGAGTTCACTGCGATAGCTGACATTGAGCCCCTCAATTCGGAGCTCATGCTTCTGACCATCATTGTGGCTATGTCCGCAGCTATTACTCATGGGTTATTCATCATCGTTGAGGTTAGTGAGGTCTAGCTCGATAGTGCCTTGTAGTGTATCCGCAGACGTGCGAAAGGTGCGGGTGATAGGCTCTTGGTTCCCCACACTCATAACAAGCTCTACGAAGTAATGACCCTGCGGCTTTTCAGCTGCCCATTTCACATCCAGCCAGATGACGCCATCGGCTTGATTCTTAAGCACCACATCATGAAAGTCAGGCCCTTGCTCGCTGCCCTCTGCCTTGAGGATAAGTTGATCAGACGCACTCTCACCCTCGGGTCTCATCAGCGAGTAGCTCTCTGGCTTATCAGAAAAGTAACACGCTATCTCCACGTCAATCGCATCCACATCGAGTGCTACAGCCTCCACCTGAGGGTCAATGGGGCTAGTCGCAGAGCCAGCTTGGATAAAGCGCATACCAGCAAAGCCCAAAACACCGATCACTAATGTGATAAGCATGGACTCAATGACTGGGGAACCGCGCATATAACCGTGTCTTCAAAGTGAAAGTATTCTCCTCATCGAAACGCCCTATTACTGAGCGAGTAGAGCAGCAACGATGTGATTAACATTACGCTTCATCATCTCCTCGTAATTATCAGCACCATCGGCAACCAATGAGCCACCGACCTTAATGCCTGTTTCCTTAGCAATCACTTGTAGCGCCTTAGGATTCGAGCGCTGCTCAGGGAAAATCGCCTTCACCTTATGCTCGCGCACTGACTTGATCGCCTCAGCCTGATAGCCAGCGTTGATGGAGTTATTGACCGATACACCTTTTACAGGGAGTGCTCGGTAACCGTATGTTTTGCAGAAATAACCAAAGGCCGCGTGCGCAGTGCAGAGAGTCCGATCCTTTTTAGAAACACGGCTAGTCTCACGCTTCACCCATCTATCGAGCTGGGATAAACGCTCGCTGTAGGCAGCTGCTCTCTTTTTATAAATCCCAGCATTGGCAGGATCAGCCTTGCTGAACTCCTTGGTCACGATTCTCACTGCTTTTTGCATGTTGGAGACACTATGCCACCAGTGCGGATCGATAGCACCTTGAGCATGCCTAGGGCAGCAAACATAGTGCTCATCTCTAGCTGAGATCTTCTGCGACGGGACTAATCTACCCACCTCTACCACTTTAGCGCTATTGCCCAGAGTGCTACGTAGACTATCAAGATAGCTTTCTAAGTTCTTCCCACTAGCGAGATAAAGTGTAGCTCCACGCGCCTTTGCCAAATCCTTAGGAGAAGGCGTAAAGAAATGAGGGTCATCATACTTCCCCATAAGAGGCACCACGGTAATTTCAGAACCACCAATCTGCTGCGCTAAGTCAGTCATCAGCGGGTGCAAGGTCGCCACTCTGAGCTCAGCTGCCGCACTTGAGACCAAATAGATAACGCTCAGTAAAAACCCAGTTAGTAGTCGCTTGTTCATCGCGCAGCCAGAGATAATGCACAAAAACAACTAATGCAAGTATATTGCATTAAAAAATAATGTCAGTAATATGACCATGCACAAATAGCCACCCCCTTTAAACCATCAGCCCGTATTTCACACTAGGTGAAATACGGGCTGATGGCGGACAGAGAGGGATTCGAACCCTCGGAGACATTGCTGCCTCACACGCTTTCCAGGCGTGCGCATTCGACCACTCTGCCACCTGTCCGGTGTATCTTATCAAAAGGCCGATGAGAAGTTACTCTCAAGAGACGCGCAAGCTAGCGATCATTTTTCGCGATAGCAACCCTTTTTTAGAGGGCTTGGGCAAATTATATAATCCTGTGCTACCGGTGGCTATTTGACAACAACTGCGGCAACTCCTCTTGATTGCTGCTCACCGAGGTGATTTACACGAAACCACGTCTTCTCAGCTTCATCGTAGTGAAAGTAAAGCGAGTCTTGATGGTAGCCGTTTTCGCAGAGAACAGACACGTGCTTACCCGGGTCGACGCGGTAGACTTCTGCGGCCGACCAGAGGTGCGCGCCCGGTTTGTTTTTCTTACCGATCGCAGCTGCGATATTACTATCGTCGTTAAGAAATGTGAGTAGCGCCTTCTCTTGATGCGTGAGTCTGATGCCTGAGCCTGTGAACTTCACATGATTGGTCATGTGGGCGATGGCTTCGCTGCGAGGCTCCACCGATAGAGGCCAGCCTTTGGGCTTTAGAAATGAACTACAAGATACGAGTGATAAGATCGTGAAGCAGGCAAGAGCTAGAGTCATTAGACGTTTCATTACCCCTTCATTAAACACTAAAAAGCGTGGCTTGGCAAGTATGCGATGGCTCCATGACATAGTTAACGAACATGGTAGCTAGCTCAGTATTTGCTATCTCAGCGGTGTGATGGAGGAAGGCAGCTCAATGGTCGTTCCAGATGCAGGAACAATGGAGGATCGGCTACTAAGGCGGCTACTAGGTCGAGCTATAGAATTACCATTCGAGTCAGGTTTATCCCCTGAGCCAGCTCCCGTCCCTACTTCAAGATCGCTCTCTGATTCTAATTCTAGCTCTAGTTCTGGCTCAGGTTCCGGAATTGGGAATGTATTCTCCCACTCATGGAGCTCAATGCCCTCACCAATGCCCCCTATTTCACCGAGTAACTTAGCGCACTTCTGATGCCACTTTTTATAATCTGGCTCTTGGAACGGGTCTGCACTGCCAGGAAAAACAAGATAGGTCACCGTGAGTTCACTCACCGGTCTCTTGTATGAGCTAGCACTCTCATTGAGCTCCTTACTCATTCGCAATGACGCCTCACCTACCTTATGGCTGGGGCCCGCGTCACCTACGATAGTCGGGTAGATTTTATCATTATAGATCACCACCCCGTAGTCTCCTATACGAGCGAGGTTTTTACTTTTGTCAGCCGTCACCATCGCCACTGGCATCACAATGAATGGGTCGTAGTCAGCAATAAGGAAGCTGCGGCTTTCCATGTCGGCAATTTCGCGCTCAATCTTAACAATCCGCCCCTTGAGCCAGTTTGATCTATCTGCCTTGGTCTTAGCTAGTGATATTTCAGCATTTGCCTTGGCAATACGCCCCTTCCACCCTGCGATGAGGGGATTGGGAGTATCACCTGTTTTCTTCCAGCCGTAGCTCGTCATCGGCTGGTAGTAGCTCGAAGTCGTGATCTCCTTCGGCATGGTAGGTAGTCGATCACCATCAGAGCCGTCAGAGACGACATCCATCTCCGCCTGCACTATGAGCGCGCGGCGACCCGTCTCAGGATGCTTTAGTTCGAGAATTGCCTCGCAGTCATAGAGATTATGCCTCGTAAGCAGATCGTCTAGATCAGCAGCATTTGACTCGATGCGCTCTGCCTTTCGATCGTAGAGTTCTTTGAAATAAGGTGACACAGTAGAGGATTCAAGCATCTTGGCCAAATCAGGAAGCACTTCAGTAAGCTGTGGATTGAGCTTAGTGAGCTCCTCTAAGCTCCTCGCCGACTGCGGCAGGCTGATAAATAACTCACGCTTCACAACATAGCTGGCATCATTGAGGCGCGCCTCTCTCGCCGTCCCCCCCTGAGAGAGAGTCAGCTTGTTTTCAAGCATGAGCCCTTTGGATGTTCGAAGTGCTTGATCAGATAGCTCAGGGCTAGCTGTAGCTAGATTAGACTCACGGGCACGCGCATCCTGCTGCGCAATTGCTTGTTTCTTGGCCGCCTCTTCTTCAGCAAGTAACTCTGCCTGAGCTTGCTTCGCGGCGAGATCCTGCTCCGCAAGCTTGATCATTTTATTCTTATGGGAAATCATCGAGTATGCGATCAGTAGCACACCGCAAGTAAGCAGAAAGAACGATACCCTGACCCAAGGAAATCTTACCACCAATGGCAGTTGAGTCATTTGAGCTGCAGTTGCTAATTGTTTATTCATCATCTGTTTTATCTAATCTATTCGTCGACTACTTGAGTCATTGCAAAGGTATTGCTCAGACCATCTGGCCCGAGTTCAAAAAAGTCATCCCACTCGCTTTCTTGATTAGACAAGTTGGCACATTGCTCGAACTCCCCTTCTCTAAGGGCTCCAATCGTGGCGGCTGTCCAGTCCATCGCATGCTCTACCGTCGCATCAGAAAAGTCTGACCATAAGGCAAACTTAACATCGCTCACACTTCTTGGCAGCTGAATATAGCCTACCTCTGGTAGCTGCGCTGTATGATAGTGCTGCTGCACAAAGGCAGCGTAGAGTGGTAGCTGAACATTTGACCAACGGCGCGGCACCTTCTGCTTACCAGAGGGCTCTATCAGCTCTCCCATGAGCGGGCGGTTCTCGTCCTCTGACCACACCTTAACATGCTCACCGTCGGGGTCCTTTGCCTTACCTGATGTTTTGTAATCCCAAATACGCCAGAGTCCATCCTCCTCGTGGTAGTCAATACGGTCGATAATCATCCTAATCGGGTGGTCACCCACCTCCCATGAAATGTCATCACCACCCACCATTAGCTCGGTCTCGACAATGCGCCAGCCAGCTATTCTCTGAGCGGCCTGCTCGGTAGCAAATGCGCGCAATCTCTCGCGAGCACTTTCTAGCTGAACCATGAGGGGTAGCTGCAGTTTGCCGCCATATTGCTTCTTCACCTCCGACTCTAGGGTGTCTGAGAGGAAGCTATATATTTCCGCCGCGTCTTCTGAGTCACGAATGTTCAGATCCTTACCAAAGCTCTCTAGCACAGCATGGCAAAGATTACCAAAATCCATGGCATTCATCTCGCGCTTGCCAGATTCATAGGTCTTCATACCCACAACACGCTTGAGGTAAAAACGCAGCGGGCAATTCAAGTAATCTTTAATCGCAGAGGGGGAAACACTTCGGACAGTGTCATTCTCTTCAGGTGAATAAGGGTTCTTCACCGTCGGCAGCTTCAGCTGCCAGTCACGATGCCACACACCTCCAATTGAGCGTGTGGACTCAGACTCGGCAAATAAATGCCCGACTAAAGCCGCGAGCTGAGCTCCCTTTTGGCGCATGAGTAATCGCGAAGGCTTCCTCGCCTCCCCTTTATCATTAAAGCGTGAAACAACTGCATCTACTCTGCCACCACTCTCACCCTGTCGCGAGGCAATGGCTGACTTAAGCAGGAATGCATCACGAGCAAAACGCCCGCGTGAGTCACGTAAGTTCAGGCTCTCTCGCAGTGAGTCAGGGACAAAGGCGTCGTCGGCACTACCATCAGGCACGCACTCCTCATGCATACCAGCAAGCACCAGATGCGGTGACGAGTCATAGGAAATCTCTAGCCACCCCTGAAGATCAAGTGCTGTCTCAGCACGATCGGAGGAGACGCGGCAGCTCTGCAAGCTCTCTGCCAGCATGTCAAATACCTCTACAGCGCGTGGATTCTCACCAACATTCTCTAGTCGCTCGATGGCATCAAGAGCACCTGCGAGTGCCCCTTCTGCGGCTTCGGCAACATCTTGATCTGTATTGGCGAGCCATTGGGCGAGCCAGATGCGAAGCGTCTTCGAAATCTTACCTGTCTTCAGGCTATATATGTGCTCAGAGATTGATTTTACAACGACCTTCGCCTCACCTGAGGAGAGGAATTCAGCATCGCTGAGAGTTTCGGGTAGATGATCAACGAGTAGCTTATCCATGAGCTTGGCAGCTCTGTGGCGCTCGACCCCCTCTGGTAGCAGCGCCTCCGAGCTGGGTAACTTCACCAGCTCACAGAGAGACTCAAAGGACTTCGCATGCCCAGATAGTGAGCCCATCACACGGAGCAGCCGCATCAGGCCAGACTCCGCTAAGTGGCGGCCTTCAGGATCAAACAAAGCCCAGCCTGCCTCTGAAAATTCTTGATTGAGAGCTGGCGCAAATGACGGATCACAGAGAGCGAGTGCCGCTCCATCCGAGCTAGACTGCCCTTCAGCAAAGACACCTACACACACCTCAGCTGCCTCTTTCGCACTGTCTACGACATGCAGTCGCTCTTGCCAATGTGGTATTTCAATCTGCTTCTTCGCCCAAACCTCACTGAGAGGAATCCCCCACGGGTCAAAGGCAGAGGACTCGGTATCGGGAGCATGAATAAGCACGGTCACCGGGACATCTAAGTTGAGAAAAGCATTCAGCCCGCGTAAGGCGAGCAAGGTCGGATCAGGGACACATGCCACGACAACGCGCTTCACCCCTGTGGGTAAGATCGGTAGACGCGCCTTCTTGCGCTTCGCGAGGACTTGATCATCGAGCTTCCAGCCAGATAGGCACTTGAGCATATCAGCCTCGATGACTGCCAGCTCTTGCCAGCGGTCACTCTCGATACTGTGCTGCTGCGCGTCACGAAACTCAGCGTCACCGTCAGCGAGCATGTCACGCAGTGTCATCATCTGTCTCGCCAGTGCTAGAGCCGAGCTAAAGCTCTTCGTCGAGCCGGGCTCATGATTCGGCAGCAGATGAGGGAATTCTGTGACATCAATAGCACGAATAGCCTCGATCCACGCCCACAGTGATTCTTGGCGTGAGGCGACATCGCGGCCATCATCGATCGAGAAAAGCCCACTAGGTGCTATGACATGGGGTGAGAGCACTCCGGCTCCTTCCGAGAGTGCCATACGCAGGCGCCTGCCGCTGTTAGAAGTCGGCACGACGACAAGTGTCTCGGCGAGCTGGTCACGTCGACTTTCATCGAGTAGCCAGCTCTTTACGAGTGATAGCAGTGGCTTGTCCCAGCCGAGGAACTCTCTTTGAGGGGATACCTGTTTAGAACACTCCTCAACGGCGAGATCGGGTGACGACCCTGCCGCTGAAAAGTCAAATTCCTCTGTGTGTTCAGACATGGATTACTCCTTGCCTTCATCTGCAGATGACTCAGCACCATCCGCAGTGGAAGCGTCTTCTGGCTCAGATCCCTCTTCGCCATCTTCAACTTCTGCTGCATCATCAGGCATGACACGGGCGAGGTCTTTGAGGAATTCACCGTCCTTGAGCGTTACTAGCTTCACACCTTGGGTGTTTCGTCCAGCTTCGCGGACATCGGCGCTGCGAATACGAATAGACTGACCGCCAGAAGTCATGAGCATGAGCTCGTCGTCTGCGAAAACGGTCGTAGCACCTACTACTTTACCTGTTTTCTCAGTGCACTTCATCGTGATAAGTCCCTTACCACCTCGTGTCTGAGAGCGATACTCAGCAAAGGATGAGCGCTTACCAATACCATTTTCCGATGCCACGAGGAAGGTGGCTTCGTCATCGACCAAGACGAGGCCAATCACGTAGTCATCACTCCCCGGTCTGATACCGCGGACACCTGAAGTAGCTCGGCCCTGTGACTTCGCTTGGTCTTCGCTAAATCTCAGGCTGAGACCATTACGAGTGACTAGAATTGCTTCGTCTGAGCCGGAGGTTAGGCGCACGTCAATGAGCTCATTCTCATCATCGAGTTTGATGGCAATGATACCGTCTTTACGGTAGTTCTTGAAGTCACTCAGTGAGGTCTTCTTCACCTTACCATTACGAGTGGCAAAGAGGACAAAGCCGTTTTCGACACCAAAGGTAATATCATTCCCCTCTTCATCAGTCTTGCGCTCAAGACGGAGTGTGGCTGCGACATTTTCATCTGCAGTGAGGTTTAATACATTCTTAATACTACGCCCTTTAGATGCTCTCGACCCTTCTGGGATACCGTATACGCGCTCGACGTAGACTCGTCCTGTATTGGTGAAGAACATGAGGTAGTCGTGCGCTTGAGCAGAGAATAGCTGCTCAACGAAGTCATTATCATCGTCATCACTCTTATTGGTCTTGCGCGTTTCCATACCACGAACGCCCTTACCGCCACGTGCCTGCACGCGGTATTCAGCAGATGCGGTGCGCTTGATGTAGCCTTTATTAGAAAGGGTAACAATCATGCCGTCATTGGCAATGAGGTCTTCAATCGCGATCTCGCCTTCGTCAGGGAGAATTGGGCAGCGGCGCGGTGTTGCGTATTTCTCACGGACTTCGAGAAGCTCGTCTTTAATAATGGCAAGAACGCGTGCTTCCTTCGCTAAGATATCTAGATAATCCTTAATTTCCTCAAGAATGCCGTCATATTCGACCTTCACCTTGTCCTGCTCCATACCAGTGAGCTGGTAGAGGCGTAGTTCAAGAATGGAGTTCACCTGACGGTCAGTAAAGGTATAGGTGTCGCCCTCCACACTCGGCTGAGCGTAGATCATGATCCCGAGGGATTCGGCTGTCTTTACAGGGAAGTTATATGCCTTCAAGCGACCACGAGCTTCGTCGCGATTCTTCGAGTCACGGATGATTTTAATAAAGTCATCAAGATGCCCTAGTGCGAGTAAGAATGCCTCTAAGACTTCTGCACGTGCCTCGGCCTTCTTCATCAAATATCTGGTGCGGCGGATAATCACCTCACGACGGTGCTCGATAAAGCAGTCGAGGGCGTCCATGATAGATAGCTGCTTAGGACGGCGCTCATGAATGGCGAGCATGTTCACGCCGAAGGAGGTCTCCATCGAAGTGAGTTTGAAAATTTGATTCACGACCACCTGCGCACGGGCGTCGCGCTTGAGGGTGATTTCGATGCGGGTCTCGTCATCAGAGAGGTCACGCATGCCTGAGATATCGAGTAAGATCTTCTCACGCACGAGCTCTGCAATTCGCTGCTGAAGCACAGCGCGGTTTACGCCGTGCGGGACATTGGTGATGGTAATGATCGATACACCGGAGTCCTTCTCGCTGACTTCCATCGTTCCACGCATCTTGATGCTACCACGTCCTGTGTGGAAGTAGCTATCGATACCCTTGAAACCACGAATCTCACACTCACCTGCGAAGTCAGGTCCTTTGATGTGCTGTTTGAGCTCTTCAATGGTCAGTGCTGGATTATCAATACGGGCGCAGACACCGTCGATGACTTCACCGAGGTTATGGGCTGGGATATTGGTCGCCATACCGACGGCAATACCTGTGCCACCATTCACCAGAAGGTTAGGAATAGCCGCTGGTAGCACAACAGGCTCCATGCGAGTCTCGTCATAAGTCGCCTGATGATCACAGGTGTCCTTATCAAGATCGATCATCATCGATGATCCTAGATGTGTGAGGCGAGCCTCCGTATATCGCATCGCCGCTGCAGCGTCACCCTCGACAGAACCGAAGTTACCCTGGCCGTCAATGAGTGTTTCACGCATCGTCCATGGCTGAGCCATATTAACGAGTGTGGTGTAAATGGCACTATCACCATGCGGGTGATACTTACCCATCGTGTCACCAACAATACGCGCACTCTTAAGGTGTGGCTTGCTGGGGCTTAGCGATAGGTCATTGTGCATCGCATAGAGAATGCGGCGCTGTGAGGGTTTCAGTCCATCACGTGCATCGGGTAAGGCACGTGAGATAATAACTGACATCGAGTAGTCCAAGAAGGACTTCGACATTTCGTCTGCCACGTTGATTGGCTTGATAGAGTCTGTAGACATGTAAAAAAATGGGTTGGGTGTAATAATTAGCCGAACTTAGACATCGAGGTTCTGGACATTTAGGGCGTTGTCTTCAATGAAGCGCTTACGTGGCTCGACGATGTCTCCCATGAGAACATCGAACATTTTATCAGCCTCGATCGCGTTTTCTTCATCCAGTCTCACCTGAAGAAGCTGGCGAGTATCTGGATCCATCGTCGTCGAGTAGAGTTCCTTAGCATTCATCTCACCTAGTCCCTTAAATCGCTGAATGCGCATACCGCGACGACCTATTTCTAGGACACGGTCGAGGATCTCGAAGAGGCTAAACACAGGGAGTCTTTCAGAATCTTCGCCGTCACCTTCGATGAGCTCGTAGAGTGGCTTGTCCTCTGAGAAAAACGGCTCTGTCTTCAGGCCGAATTCATTCAGACGCGCTAATACTTTTCCGATAGCTGCTGACTCGTGGAGCTCACGCTTCACGGCGCGGCGCTGGGCACCTGCATATTTTTCTTTATACTCAGCTTCTTCTTCCTCAGTGAGCTCCTCTTCGAAGAGTCGTAGGTCGCGGTTATCATGAGCAAAGGCGAGGATCTCTTTCTCGGTGTCGAAGTAGCGAATTTCTTCTTCGTTACCCACACGGATGCGAACCATGTATTCAGGAAGGTGGCCATTATTTGCCGCAGCAAGAAGGTCCTTAAACTTTCCGCCGTGACCTTCGAGTGTCGAGGTGAAGCGAGTGAGCTGCGCTAGAGTATCAAGCACGCTCTTGAGAAGGTCTTTATCGACCTCTTCTTTAGAGCCGTATTTCTTAAGACGGACATCTTCTGACCCTAGTTGAATGAGGATTTCGTTGAGCGCGTCGTCATCAGCGATGTATTCCTCACGCTTCTTACGAGTCACCTTGTAGAGTGGTGGCTGAGCGATGTAGAGGTAACCAGCTCGAACGAGCTCTTCCATATGACGGCAGAAGAATGTGAGTAGTAGCGTTCTAATGTGAGCACCATCAATATCGGCATCGGTCATGATGATCACCTTGTGGTAACGGACTTTTTCAATATCAAAGGCTCCTTCTTGGTCACCATCGCCGATACCCGCACCAATTGCGGTAATCATCGCCTGAATCTCTTTATTTTGAAGCGCTCGGTGAAGACGTGCTTTCTCTACGTTGATGACCTTTCCACGCAGTGGCAGAATAGCTTGATTGATACGATTTCTACCAGACTTAGCAGATCCGCCCGCGGAGTCGCCCTCCACAATGTAGATTTCAGACTTAGCAGGGTCACGCTCTGAGCAGTCAGCGAGCTTACCGGGAAGGCCACCACCTGACATCACGGACTTACGAACCGTCTCACGAGCCTTACGCGCTGCTTCACGAGCACGCGCTGCATTGACGGCCTTATCGATGATGATCTTTGCGAGGTTAGGATTCTCCTCGAAGTAATCCTGTAGACCTTCATAGACAATGGAGCTGACTACACCTTCAATCTCGGCATTAACGAGCTTATCTTTGGTCTGCGAGCTGAATCGTGGATTCGGCATTTTCACACTGATCACACAGACAATGCCCTCACGAACGTCATCACCTGAGAGTGCTGGATCTTTGTCCTTTAAGATTTTATTTGCCTTAGCGTATTGGTTAATCGATCTGGTCAGAGCTCCACGGAAACCTGTAAGGTGCGTTCCACCGTCAGCATTCGGGATGGAGTTGGCAAAACAGAGGATATTATCCTGATAGCTATCATTGTATTGGAATACAACATCGGCAAAGACGTCGTCTTTCATGACCTTACCATCGTAATCGATCTCAATGGCGCGCTTACCCTTGATGATGACTGGGTCATCATGCACGAGTGTTTTATTCTCACCTAGCTGAGAAACAAATTCTTCAATACCCTTCGCGTAGTAGAAGCGGTCTTTATTCGCACTTTCTGGACGCTCGTCCTCTAATTCAATAACCAGCCCTGGGTTAAGGAAAGCCAGCTCACGTAAGCGAGTAGCAAGTCGGGCAAATTCAAACTCAATGGTGTCGGTGAAAATAGTCGCATCAGGGAAGAAGGTGATCTTTGTCCCCGTGTATTTCGAGTCCACTTCGCCTACTACCTCTAGTGGCTTGGTGGTCTTACCACGCTCAAAAGTAATAGCGTGAACTTTACCATCTCTGCTCACCTCTGCCTTAAACCAATCTGAAAGCGCATTCACACACTTCGCCCCCACTCCGTGAAGACCTCCCGAATACTTATAAGCACCTTGGCCAAATTTACCACCAGCGTGCAGACTTGTTAGCACTAGTTCAACGGCAGGAATGCCGAACTTAGGGTGCATCTCAACAGGGATACCACGACCGTCATCAGATACCGAAGCAGAGCCGTCGACATGAAGGGCGATTTTAATCACCTTACAGTATCCAGCAAGATGCTCGTCAATGGAGTTATCCAGAACCTCAAAAACACAGTGATGCAGACCGCGCACATCGGGATCGCCAATATACATCCCCGGGCGCTTTCGCACAGCCTCTAGGCCCTCGAGTTTATCAATTTGTGATGCTCCGTATTCTTGTGAATCAGAAACATTGGTATTAGCATCGTTCTCGCTAGAAGAAGCTTTTAACGACTCATTTTCGGGCTCTTGTGAGGTATCAGACATAGGCACCCCAAACATCTAAAATTTATGCCAATGAGACAAGAAACTTTCGCGTTTTTATCGCTTTTTTTTACACCTTTTAAGCTAGCTATTTCTCTCGTTTTTTCGTAGCGAGGCAAATCCCTACTCTGAGTAAATCCTCAGCGAGAATATCGAGTCTTTAGATCTCGCCCAAAGCCTTAAATACCAAGCAATTCGCGCTGCCAGCTAAGAAATAAATTTTCAGCTCCATCTTCCTGAGCGGCGAGTGATTCTAGCGCCGCGCGAGCACCAATAAGTGAGCCGTCGATATCGAGCTCACTAGCGCATTGATTACGCTTAGCAATAAGTGCGTCGAGACGCTCATCAAATCCCTTATCCTTTCGCCTACGCTCACCGCGAATACGCTGCGGCATATCAGCATCGGCAATAGCCAGAGCTTTTTCTACAGCCTGATTGAATCTTTTGACACGATTAGTGCGGAAATGCTTCGGTAAACGAGGGGTATCACCTCTGAGGATCGCCGAAACCCATTCTAGGAGTTGCTTGTTGCCAGTCACCATGAAGGACGGCCTATCCCACTGTGCAGCTTCCTCATCGCGCCAGAGCCATAGAGCCTTTAGCATATTCAAGCCACGCGGCTCAAGCTTGCCACTGCCCTTAATACGCCAGCGGTCTGCTTTTTCTACAACGCGCTCCATCGACTTCGTGCGCGCTGCCTGACAGCTCTCTACAAACCATTCATAGCGACCAGCTGCTTTTAACTCAGCAGTGATCTTCTCCGCCATTGGTAATAAATAGACCACGTCATTGAGCGCATAATCAGCCATCACTGGAGTAAGTGGTCGCTTCGCCCAGTCAGCCTTCTGCGAACCTTTCTCAAGGTGGACATCCATATAGTGCGAAACAAGGTCACCATAACCAAACTTCCGCACCCCAAGTAATCGAGCACCTATCTGAGTATCAAAAACCACAGGTGGAATAACATCTAAATTCTGACGCAGCATATGCATGTCATAATCAGCACCGTGCATCCAGCAAGTCGCCGACTTAAGATAATCTGCCAGGGACGATAAATCATCAATGGCCAACGGATCAATAAGCACATGCCTCTTACCGTCACTAAATTGCACCAAACATAGGCTCTCACTATACCGGTGCAGGCTATCTGCCTCTGTATCAACAGCACAAAGAACCTCCTCGCCCTCAGCATGACACTGACTAAGAAATTCGCTTAACTCTAATGGGGTTGCGATCATGAATGTTAATCTTTAGAATATCAGTTAATTATTTACAGCTGCTATCGTCCGATGGTTAGGCCTTTGAGTAGTAGCTCGGCATTGGTGCCGCTTTTTTCAAGATTACGCAGCAAGGTCTCCATAGCCTCGCCGATGGGTAAGGATGCTAGCTGGCGTCTTATTTCAAGAACCTTGGTCATCTCGTCTGGATGGTAAAGTCGGTCATCATTACGAGTGCCACTCTGTGGGATGTGCACAGCCGGGTAGATGCGCAGCTCAGCAAGCTCGCGATCAAGGCGAACTTCCATGTTTCCTGTGCCCTTGAACTCCTCAAAAATCACATCATCCATCTTGCTTTCAGTTTCAACCAAGGCTGTCGCCAAGACAGTAAGACTACCATCCTCTTCGCAATTACGTGCTGCGCCGAAGAATTTGCGACTTTGCTGCAAGGCTGCAGGACTCAATCCACCGGAGCCAATAGGGCCACCGCCTCGCTGAGAATTATTATGCCCACGAGCAAGACGTGTTAGACTGTCGAGTAGAAGCACCACATCTTTACCGAGTTCAACAAGACGCTTAGCGCGCTCCATGACTAGATCAGCCACTTGGGCGTGACGCTTAGCTGGCTCATCAAAGGTAGAGCTGTAGACATCGGCTTCCACTGTTTCTTCAAAATCGGTCACCTCCTCTGGGCGCTCATCGAGCAAGAGCACAATCAACTCCACCTCAGGGTGATTAAGCTGAATGGACTTAGCGATTTGCTTGAGCATGATCGTCTTACCGCCACGAGGAGGCGCTACAATCAAACCACGCTGGCCTTTACCAAGCGGGGCAACCAAATCTAGAACTCTCGGCGAGATACCAGTCTCTGCATTTTCTAAAATAATACGGTCTTCAGGGAACATCGCCGTCAGTGAGTCAAAACCTTTAGGCTTAGAGTATTCCTCCACAGCAATACCCTCTACTTCAATCACCGTATCTACTGACAAATACTTATCGCGACCTTTTGGTTCGCGTAGTTTCACCTTGATTTTCTGACCTGCCATCAAGCCGTGCTCACGGATCGTGCTGCCATTAAGATAGAGATCATCTGGTGAGGTCTTAAAGCTCTTATAAGGGTCGCGAAGCATGGCGTAATTATCCTTTGCCTGCTCCATGATACCCTCTGCGTAGACAACCACACCTTCTTTCGCATAAAAGGTGACAAGGTCAAAAACCAGCTGACTCTTAGATGCTTTGGCAGGAATGCGCACAGGCAGAGCCTCAAGCATCGTGTAAATCTCAGAAAGAGGTCTAAGACGGAATTCATTCAGGCAAATTTCCTCAGGAAGCTCAGGTAGCTGAGGCTTCTCTTCGGCAATTTCTGAATCTGACGTCACTTCAGTATCGACTGACTCAGTCGTATTCACCTCAGCCTGATGCTGAGTTGCCTCACTACTCTCAATCACTTCACTGGATGGAGTATCATTATTTTCGACTTCTTCGTTCATGGATAAAATATAAAATCAATAACTGGTCATCACCTACTCAATGAGCAGTGAGATTACCAGTAAGGTGCCGCGTGATCAACTCCCCTAAACCAATGACTCAAGGAACCTATCACACTGTAATTGCAAAACATCAACAGTTCCTTCATTCCAGAAAACCATATCAGCCAAAGGTAACTTAGCTTCTATGTTCATCTGAGATGCAATGACTGTTTCCGCCATGCCG
>JALZUH010000091.1 GCA_023301645.1 Akkermansiaceae bacterium | reverse complement strand
GACTGGGCATTTGCTGATATCGTTATTTGTTCCGTCGTTCATATGTTCTTATTGTGTGTTTGTTTTTTCCTTATTTTAGAAAGTATTGGTTACTGATTCTGTCCAGTTCTTAGCTCTTGGGACTGTCATTATTGGGAGTATTTGTCTTCGCGTCAGTATCTTGGCATTGGCACTCAGGACAGTATCCCCAGTAGATCACCTCCGCCTCATCAATGATAAAGCCCGCATCATTACTTGCTGTAAGACACGGCGTATGACCTACTGCACAGTCCACATCCTCAGTCTTACCACAGCTCCTACAAACAACGTGGTGATGATTATCACCCACGCGGCATTCATAAAGGGCTGCTGATCCTGAAGGCTGAATACGCCTAATAATCCCCCCTTGAGCCAGAACGCCCAGGGAATCATAAACCGCCTGGCGCGAAATCGTGCCTAGCTCTGAGCGCACAATATCGGCCACCTGCACCGCAGTGCTATGCGGGTGACTCGATAGCGTCCCTAGAATAGAGAGCCGCTGCGCAGTCACAGCTACCCCATACTTACGAAGTAGATCATTGTGCTCGCTCATGGTCTATGAATTACCCCATAATATGGACTCAGTCAAGAACTTGATTCAAGCCTAACACATTAAGACCATCTAACCAGCTGGCTAAACCTAACACTATGACACAAAAAACCGCGTCCTAACAGAAGTCAAGACGCGGTTTAATCTAGATAATCTCAGCCTTTGAGTCGGCTGAGATCATTTTAAAATCATGCTTTTGTATTTAAATGTCGCTGTATGCGCTCTCGCCATGGCTCTGCTGGTCTAAGCCCTCCTCCTCACCGCGCTCATCAATGCGTAGCCCTACGGTAAACTTCGCTACACTAAATGCGATCAAAGCAGCTATACCACTCCAACCAGCCGTCACAAGGATCGACTTCGTCTGAGCCCATACCTGAGCCCCCATTGCTAAGCCGTTACTCGAGCCACTTCCGCCCAGAGACTCGAAGCAAAATACACCTGCAAGCACTGCACCTACAATGGCACCAATACCGTGAACGCCAAATACGTCTAATGAGTCGTCATACTTAAGCCAATACTTTACCTTAATAGCAAAGAAGTAGCAGCAAACACTAGAAAGAGCTCCAATAACCAAAGCCCCCATGACACCGACTGAGCCAGCCGCTGGCGTGATCGCGACCAGACCTGCAACAGCACCCGTAGCGGCACCAATGGCAGTCGCCCTCTTCTGCACGATTAGCTCGACAGCGAGCCATACCACGACCGCTGAGGCAGCCGCGATCTGTGTGACCAGCACCACCATACCAGCACCACCATCAGCAGCAAGCTGGCTACCAGCATTAAAACCAAACCATCCTACCCAGAGCAGGGAAGCACCAATCAGCACAAAAGGCACGTGGTGTGGTGTAAGTGGCTTTTTGCCAAATCCACGGCGAGGTCCCACCATGATACATCCCACGAGTCCTGCAACTGCTGCATTAATATGGACGACCGTGCCACCAGCGAAGTCGATGACATGCCAGCGATGGAACAGTCCACCAATCTCTTCGGTCGTATTCCAAGCCATATGCCAAATAGGCAGGTAGGAAATAGTGAACCAAATCACACTGAAAATAAGCACCGCGCTAAACTTAATACGCTCGGCAAAAGCCCCGATAATAAGGGCCGGAGTAATAATGGCAAAAGTCATCTGAAACATCACAAAAACGGACTCAGGAATCGACCCAGACATACTATCTACAGTGAGCCCCTTGAGCATGAGCTGGTCAGCACCACCGATAAAGGCGTTACCATCAGTCGTGGCTAATGAGTAACCATAAATCACCCAAAGCAAGCTCATCACTCCAGCCATGGCAAAGCACTGCACTAAAATACTCAGCACATTCTTCGCCCGCACAAGTCCACCGTAAAACAAAGCCAAACCCGGCAACGTCATGAGTAATACGAGTAAAGAAGCCACTAGCATCCATGCGGTATCACCACTGTTGATGGCAGGAGCATCTCCCCCTGCACTCGCCGAGGCACTAGAGGCAAAAACTACCGCAGCGGCAGCACTAAACAATGAACGCTTCAATGATGAAGCTCTTAGCTGATTAAATTGATTTGTATTCATGATTCGCATGAATTCTAATCATCCGCCTTCATGAAGCAATCGTAAAAAAATCTTATCATAGCGCTAAAACCATGCAGAGAACAGTCTACTCAATAACCATTGTTCTCAGAGAAATTCATGATTAAGCTGAGTTCAAGTTAGCCGCTACCCATCACACATACCATGCCCACAGAATCTATTTACCCAGTCTTCGACCAGCAACGAACAGACCTCCTGCTTCACCTTTTAAAAAGCAACGCAGAATTCAGTGACGGCGGAACGATTCGCGGTGTTGTCGTCTACATTAAGACAAAAGAAAATCTGCACGCTGTCACCACAGAGCTCTCACACGCAGGTATGCCTACAGAGTCGATCCACGCAGGGAAGAAGCCAGAGCTTCGCGAGCGCGCGCTCGCTGAATTCAGCGAAGGGAAAATCAGTATTCTCACGATGTCTGAGTCGATCGCACGAGGGCTAGATATCTCGGGCACTCACCTCGTAGTTAACTATGACATTCCTGAGCTCGCAGCAGACTACGGAATTCGCAGAGACACCCTACAGGCGGACACAGGCCAGGTCATCACCATGTGCACGCCGAAGAAACCGCCTCTCATTGAGAAAATCAACCTTCTCGCCGGCACCGAGCTACCGAGCGTAACAGCTGAAGAATTCAGCTACGCCACCCGCCTAGAAAAAGTAAGCATAGGGAAGAAAAGCGGCACAAAAGGAACTCGCTCAAAACCCCTCCAAAACAAAAAGCCCAAGCTCAGAAAAGGAGCCAAAGGCGGCAAGAACAAGGGATAATAAAGAATCGTAATCAAGTCCGCCTCCAAGGGCAGGCGGGCGATCCAGCTGCGTCTCAATCACCAAGGACGATAGCTCGATACCAAGGCTTTCTAAAAAACAGCCTTTTACAAAAGAACAGCCTTTTACAAAAGAACAGCCTTTTACAAAAGAACAGACCTCTACAAAAACGAGACAAAAGCTCGGCACAAAAAGACCTCTACAAAAAAGAGCCACTCATTACTGAGTGGCTCTTTTTATGAAAAATGGTGGGCAGAGAAGGATTCGAACCTTCGTACACTTACGTGAGCAGATTTACAGTCTGCCGCCTTTAACCACTCGGCCATCTACCCATAATAAAAGTTTGTTTTATGAATGGTTTGGATTTCTCCACTACTTAGGGGTTAATTTAAGTAGTTGTTGAGCAACTTACGTTGTCGACGGGGATTTATTACTTCTAGGTCGCTCTTGAGACAAGACAAAAATAGCTATAATTTACAAAGTCGTTTTCACCGTGATTTTTTATACTGCATGATCCCCTCACCGATGCCCTCTGCAACGGACTGGCGGAACCACGCTTTCTTCATTCTAGAGCGTTCACCGCTGTTACTCACGAAGCCACACTCGACGAGAATAGCTGGGTGCTTCGTGTTACGAATGACGAAGAAATTCCCATGCTTAGAGCCTCTATTGGGTGTTCTCACCTTCCGCATCATGCCGTTCTGCACACATGACGATAGCTTTCTGCCCTCACTGCTGTGATAAAAGGTCTCAATACCTAATGCGCTTCTCCTGTAGGAGTGGTTATAATGCACGCTGACAAAAATCGCATTACTGTATCGATTCGCATAGCTAGCCCTGCTCGCAAGCGAGAGAAAGTAATCACTGCGGCGTGTCATCTTCGTGGCAACACCTCTTTCCTTGAGATAGTGCTCTAGACGAAGAGCCGTATCAAGCGCGAGGTGCTTCTCATACACCCTACCACTACTACCACCATTATCATGCCCACCGTGACCGGGATCGATGATGACATAGCGAAAGCTTTTCGCCTCTAGTGAGCTCGTGAGAACAACCAACAATAAGGCGCAGAACCCAATGATGGTCTGTAGGGGGCGGTGTGGGGGTATCAAAGTCATACTTCGCTCAAATAACAATCTTTAGTAGTTAGAATGGATTTCGGCCTCTTTAGCAATAAGTTTTAGCCAATGGCTCGCGTTATCTTCATAGATTACCTGAAAATAGAAGAAGGTCTTTCAGAAGCATCATGAACTCTTTTTCTCTCGGCAGCTGCTTTCGTATGATCATAGGCGACTCCACCTGTAACGATCACGCTACCATCACCCAGCTTAGTGAGGGTGGGAGTTCCGCCAGCTCGCTTGATATAGCTCGATGAGAGAACCTTACCGTCGAGTGAGATATTCACGTGGGTAAATATCTCAGGACGGATCTGATAGAGAACATGCATGGTGTTTCTCTTATCAATCACTCCGTGAGGGCGGCGGAAATTAAGTGCTCCAGTTAGAGCAATAGTGGATAAGTGCTCATCTGTGCTCACCGAGCGAACCTCTGCAAAGAGCATCAGAGAGTTATTGACAGTGAAATTGACTAAACGATACTCGCGTATTTCACCATTAGAGCCAGGCACACCTGCACGTGCAGACCATGCAGTCCTGCCACTATCGACTTTAAAGGTCACGCGATTAGAGCTCACAGCATTGCGGCGCTGGCCGTCGAGCTCGATAAATGCCTCACACGCGTAGCGACCGCGTAGAGCTAATGGATAGGACCTGCTCAAGTCCACTTCCCGAGTCAGCGACTGCCCCACGGGTATCGTCACTGCATTGTAATTAACCCTCGCAGACTGAGAGATAATCTTACCATCTACGGTGATGTTGAAGGTCAACCACGAGCTATTGGCTGAACCGCTAATTTTAAGCTCAGAGCCAGTCTGATTGGAGATTTGAATCGTTGCTATGACAGGCTCATTGAGCAGGTAATTTTTCTTACTCAGCGATAGCTGCACGCCTACTTGAGCAGACGACTCAGATGTCGCGCAAATCATCGCCACGAAGACAAGAACGGCCGCAATGATTTGCTTGGGAAGTAATGGAAAATGAAGGTTCGGTTTCATACGTTGATAATGAGGTGCCAAAAAAGGTGATAGATAGAGAGCGAGGGCATGAAGAATATGCACTAAACTCTACAATCCAGCATCATGTTGGCTGCATAGTCGCCTAAATCAGAAGCTAGTCAACCCCACACCTCCGAGCCGCCAAAAAACCTTAGGAAGAAAACTTGCTAGTTTGTCTATAAAACTTGCTGGTTTCTCAGTAAACCTACTGGTGACTAGGCAGCGGCGGGAACACGTGACCAGGTGACACATCCTCATTGAGTCGAGGCAGCAGTGTCTCTCCGCCATCTGGGATATAAGGGCCTGTCGGATTACCATAGCTCTCACGATAATGATCGCCACTGGGTCTACTGGCAGCATGAATACTGTGAAGTTTTCGAGGCTTAGCCTGCTGGTCCACCAGCTCACCCTTATAGACAAGCTCGATGACAAAGCCGTAATACTCCCTTTTACCAAATAAATACTCGTCGGTGTAATCACTATCCGGGATCTTATAAGACACCTTCAGGCTTTCTTCATTCCGCCCATTTTGCCAGTTTCTCACACTTCTTAGCCAAGACTTCTCAATTATAGCAGTCTGCCCACTTTTCTCCACCTTGCTATCGCCTGAGCCACTGATCTGGTCATAGAGATAAACATTCACCTCCACATCATCCGCATTCACTGGCGTATCAGGGCGAGCAAGAATCGGGACAACGAGCTCTGCAGACCTTACCCCATGTGCCCCGTCCTCCTTACGCTCATAAACCAGACCTATCGACATGACGCCGCGACGAGCCTCAGCTGTATCCATACCTTCGGTGAGCTTTTTGGCAGCAATGCTAAAATAAGCACCGCTCTTAGCCCCCATTTGTTGGATCTTCTGATACTCATCAGCTGCCTTCACAAAGTAAGCCATGTTTTCGTAAATCTTCGCCTTGTGATACATCACCGCAGGCTCCTCAGCGTCGATTCGAGCCGCCTCATCTAGCTTCAAAATAGCGCGTGCCACATCACCATCCATGTGTGATTTATTCGCCTCATTGACTAGGCGCTCCACCCGTGGGTTGGCAATCATCGGTAAATTCGTATGTTTCGGCTGAGCACCAGCATCATTCACTCCGTAATACTGGGCATCCGACGGTGGCAGCCTCCAGTCTTCAGGGGATCTAAACCCCGCGGGGTTCACAGCTAGCTGAGGGGCTGTTTCTGCCCCTGATAGTATCTCATCGAGTGATCTAGCCTGCACTGGTGAAGCGGTGCTACCAGCATACCGAGACTCCACAGCTAATACTGGCGTATTTCTCTCTGAGATTAATGCCAAGCCAATGCTCCCTAATTGCAAAAAGCCCACAAGAGCTAATAACCAACAAGCCATCTGGAAAGTCGGACGCGGCGAGCTAGCAGTGTCCGCAACAGGCGATACTGGTGATTCAATAACTACAGACTTCACAACAGGCGTTAAAGCCCCCTTCTCTACCCCAAGATCGGCAGCACCAACGACCAGAGACACCTTTGTCTCTGCTGCTTGGTTTTCTGAAGTAGGCTGGCTCATTGATATTTGTTATAACTAAGGAATCTATGAGTGCATTGTCAATGCGTGAGTTTTTTCGCCCCCCTGCAAGTAAGCTTGCCCTATTGCCCATTTAGCCCTTCACTTCTTGCAGATGACAAGTGGGCAATACAGAACACCTTTCCCGGCGAAGAAGATCTCTCTGCACATGCTGCCTGAAGTAGTCGCCCAGAGACTGCAACACCTGCCTAACATGATCTTTCTAGACAGCTCTGGCAACCTCCCCAAGCAAGGTGACCCCGCCGTCTCCATGATCGCGGCCAGACCCACAGAAGTCATCCGAGGAAACATCCACAACCATGAGCATGCTCAGCAGCTACGCAGCGCTCTTGCAAACTGGCAAACTTCAGAAACTGCTGAAGACTCCGCATCAGCCCACACCACTAATAGCGACCATCCATTCCCGACAGGTGGCGCCTGTGGGCAAATCGACTACGACGGCGCATTCTGCTTTGGCATCTATCCAGAAATGCTCATCTACCAGCACGCCCAGAAGCAATGGTGGCAGTGTGGCGACCTACTCGCCGCTATTGAGGAACCCAGTGGAAACCCAAATACCACCAGCCCCCGCATTCACATCGGCTCATTTACCCCCTCGATGACACAGGACGAGTATGAAGAGCGCATCCAACGTATTCACCAATACATAACCGCTGGTGACATCTATCAGGTAAATCTCACGCAAGCCTATAGCGCTCAAACATCCAGCAGCTCGGGTGATCCAGCAGCAGCCATGTTCACCCTCTACGAGCATCTCCGCCGCGTCGCACCAGCACCACTAGCCACGTGGATGGATCTCAATGACCGCCAAGTGCTCTCCTCATCACCAGAGACATTTCTAAAAATGAGCCATCGCGAGATACAAACTCGCCCCATCAAAGGCACGCGCCCGCGCCGCGACGATCCAGAAGCCGACCAGCAATCCGCACAGCAGCTACTAGATTCTCAAAAAGAACGCGCCGAGCTCGTCATGATTACCGATCTCCAGCGCAACGACCTAGGGCAAGTGTGTGAATTTGGCAGTGTGCAGGTTACCGACCTGCTCGCACTCGAAAAGCTAGAGCACGTCTACCACCTCGTCTCCACCATCACCGGAACTCTGCGAGAAGACAATGACCACATCGCAGCCCTGCAAGCCTGCTTCCCCGGAGGCAGCATTACAGGTGCCCCCAAGAAACGCGCCATGGAGATCATCGCCGAGTTAGAAACCGTGCCGCGAGGACTCTACACAGGAGCCATCGGATACATTGGGTTTAATCACCAAAGCCAATTCAACATCCCCATCCGCACCCTCGTCCACGAAAACAACACCCTACACTACCACGTAGGAGCAGGGATCGTCGCAGACTCCAACCCCGCCGAAGAGTATCAGGAAACACTCGACAAAGCCAAAGGCATCAAACTCGCCATCGAGCAGCTACAGGCAGAAAAGCGATAGAGCGCCCCCCTTCAGTTATAACAATATCTCGGAAGGACTCCACATTACAGGTGGGAATCCCATAGCACGGGCTTACATAGCACCCACACGAGACAGCGAGCATGCCAGAGGTATACTATCTCACCGCTAGCCTAGAATCAGGCATCACATTTACCCTTAAGTCTCCCTGCACTCCTCCTAGCTGATGGC
>JALZUH010000090.1 GCA_023301645.1 Akkermansiaceae bacterium | reverse complement strand
ACGACGGGCTTTCTGTGGCGTAGTGCTTCGATGAGGACGACACCTAGTCCCTCGGTGTCACCGCGGTCATCATAGATGGCGGGGTGGACGTAGCAGCTGCAGTTATGGTAGAGCTCGGCGAGTCTCTCACTGCTTACAAAGCCTGCCCATTCGACGACATGATCAAGACCGAGCTCAGTGGTGAGTGCCATCCATTGCTCCTTGCAGTCGCCTTCACCTGTGATGACGACCTTGACTTGTTGTGTTTCTAAAATGCGGGGGAGGGCGTGGAGTAGGATGTGTAGGCCTTTTCTCTGAATGAGTCGTCCGCAGTTGAGTAGTAATGGGGGCTCTTGTTTGTGCGCTGGTATCTCTTCAGCTGCATGTTTCTTACCCGCGTCGGCAGCTTCGACAGTGGCTCCGTAGGGGAGGATGTGGACGTGGCGGTCGCATAGTTTTTTGATCTCAGATGCTGTGTGTGAGCTATTGGCACAGAGCTCGTCACCACTGGAGAGGATACTGGCTAAGGTTTTTCTTATCACTGAGCTATTTCGAGCAAGGGCGAGCTCAGCTCCGTGGTTTGTCATAATGATGCGAGTGCCGAGCAGCTTAGCTGGCAGGTATGACATTAACCCATGTGGGAATGGCCAGTGCACGTGAAGCACGTCGAATTTCTTTCGCCAGCACCACCAGAACACACTAATCATTCCGCAGATAATGTAGCTTAGGGCGGTGATTTTAAAGAGTGGTGATGATTGCTTATTGGGGGCACCTTCATCGTGAGTAAGTGTTTCCCATCGCGAGGGGGCGTAGCGCCAGCGAAGCACTGCGATACCGTCGATTTCATGGTGACTAAGAGCTCGCCATGATGGTGCTATGACAGTGACGTTGTGGCCTGCTGCGGCGGTGCGGTTGACGATTTCTCTTTGCCAAGGGACACCAGGATCTTCTTGGGAACGAGGGTAGGTAGATCCTAGGATTGCTATGTTTAGAGTGTTTTCTGAAGTGGGCATGTGGTTTTTAGTGCGAGACCTTTTGTTGGGGGATAGTAGTTGGACGGAGGGATTGGCTGAGGTGAATAGCTCGCTGCATCGTCTCTACGAGCTCGGTGGCAACGAGGGGCTTGGATAGAAAGTCAAATGCTCCCGCTTTAATGGATTCTGCACCATCTTTCGGCGTGCTGGATGCAGAGAGGACGATCACCTGCGCGTGTGGCGCGAGTGCCTTGAGCTTAGGGAGGACTTCGATACCAGTGATCCCGGGGAGGTAGATGTCGAGTAACACAGCGTCGAAATGATCATTGATCGTTGTCATTGCTGCCTCGGCCGTATCTGCGGTGATAACTTCCCAGCCTTCTTTGCTGAGAATGGCCTCACTCAGTGATCTCATGACAGGGTCATCGTCAGCGATGAGGATTCTTGGTGACAGGCTTTGCTCTTGGCGTGCGATTGTTTCGGAAAGAGAGACGACTTTGGCGCTGATTTCAGAATTTACAGGATGAATCCGCTCAGAAATGGGCAGTTCATGCTCATTCTTGTAGTGTCTATTGGTGATCATTTCTGCCAAGAAGCCGATCATGAGTAAGACTGGCACTGTAAATAATGCCACTGGAGCTGTCGAGGTGAGGGCAGTGCGGAAGCTGTCTGGTAATAGGGGGATGAGGGCGACCGTCCATAGCAGTGCGGCGAGGATAAGGCATAAGATAGCAATACCGCCCATGAGATGAAGTGGGCGTTCGCGGAAGTTTTTAATAAAGTAGACAGACCACATGTCCATGAATCCACGCAGGAAGCGCTTCACCCCATATTTAGAAACACCGTGCTGGCGTGGGTGATGTTCGACGACGATTTCGGTCGTCTTAAAGCCATCGATAGCAGCTAGTGAGGGCACCATGCGGTGCATCTCTCCATACATGGGGAGGGATTTGACGACTTCGAGTCGGTAGCATTTAAAGCCACAGTTGTGATCGTGAAGCTTAACTCCATTAACCTTGCTCAGCATAAGATTAAATACACGGCTGGGAAGAACCTTATGCCATGGGTCATGTCGCTTTTCTTTGAAGCCTGAGATGACGTCCCAGCCTTCACCTTCATTGATTTTTTCCAGAAAGCGGGGGATTTCCTTGGGGTCGTCTTGGAGGTCGGCGTCGAGAGTGAAGACGATTTCACCTGAGACTTCAGCATAACCAGATGAAAGGGCGGGTGCTTTACCTTGGTTACTGCGGAAGCGGATTGCTTTGACGTGCTTGGAGTCTTGCTGGGCGATGCTCTGAACAACGCCCCATGAATCATCAGTGCTGCCGTCATCGATAAAGAGTATTTCCCAGTCTCGCGAGTGCTCATTGGCCTCTAGGGCGATGCGGTCATAGAGCTCTTGGAGTGACTCTTCTTCATTCATCAGCGGGATGATAAAACTAAGTGTTGGTTTGCTCGGTATTTGTTGATTGGGTGTTGATTGACTGTGGGTTCTAGAAGCGTAGGTATTCATAAGGCTACCTTTTAGGGTATTCTCATTGTTGGGCTTAGGCGATCATTTAAATGCTTAATACCTTATGGAGACCTGATGCCGTATTTATTCTTTGTAATAGGGTTTCTTCTTTATTGAGGATCAGCATGTTCGTCCTCAATATCTCTAGAGTTTTAATAACGCTGTTCACTTTTTATTTTAGGCTTTTTATATGAAATATAATTCATAGTTTCACGTATGACTTATATGCTGAAACATCGTTTTCCATCCATTTCACTAGCAGTAGCGGCTGCGTCATTATTATGTAGCTCGATAGTGAGTGCTGAGACTGAAAAGCAAGCTGCCGACAAGCTTTTCGATCCGACGAGGTCATTTGAGTATCGATTTGCTGAAGATCTAGAGCAGACAGCTGATTCGAAAGCCCGTCTAGCTGAGTGGTATCGCGATGCTAAGTTTGGTGCTTTTATTCACTTCGGCGCATACTCCTCGCTAGAAGGTGAGTATGAAGGGCGTGGTTCTGGATTCAGATATTCTGAATGGATCCAAGTCTCGGCGAAGATGTCAGCGGCCGAGTATCACGCTGTGGTAAAGAAGTTTAACCCATCAGAATTCGATGCCGACGCTTGGGCGAAGGTGTTCAAGGATGCTGGCATGCGCTATGTGGTGATTACTTCGAAGCATCACGACGGCTTTGCTCTATTTAAATCAGAAGTTAGCCCATATAACATCGTCGACGGGACTGATTTCAAGCGTGATATTATCAAGGAACTCAGCGAGGCGTGCCACCGTGTTGGTCTAAAGTTCGGTGTGTATTATTCCCACGCCCAAGATTGGGATGAGCCTGATGCCCCTTATCTAAACAAGAGAACCAAGCGTGAAATTCTCCACCCTGACTTACCTGCAGATTTCGAGCCAGACATGGATCGCTATATCATGAAGAAATCTCTGCCTCAGGTAGAGGAGCTTATGAAGAACTATGAGATCGACCTCATCTGGTTTGATACCCCAACAAATATGACTTTTGAAAGAGCAAAGCTCTTCAGTGATATGGTCAGAAAGCACCGTCCTCACTGTATTATTAACTCAAGAATCATTCACAGAGGGCTGGGCAAGATCGAGCAAGTTAACCTCTCACTCTTTGATTACGTATCGATAGCGGATAAGGAAGTGCCTTCGCGTAAGCTGCCACTCTACGTAGAGTCTCCAGATAGTGTTAGCACGTCATTTGGCTATAAAACCAAAGGTAAGCACGACTATCATAGTGAGTCGGAGATGATGGAGCGCCTTGTTCATACAGCGTGCACAGGTGGTAATTACCTGCTTAATAATGGTCCTATGGGAAATGGTCAGCTAGACCCAGAAGCTGTCAGGCTCTACGGTATCCTAGGAGCGTGGCTGAAGGTAAATGGTGAGTCTATTTATGACACGAACCCTAATCCTTTCGACTATCGACCTGAGTGGGGTGATGTCAGTGTGAATAAGTCTGGTGATAAGCTCTATCTTCATGTGCTGCACTTACCAGAAAATGGAGTGATTTCACTCAAGGGACTCAAGGTCGGCGTAAAGTCAGCGGCGTATCTAGCCACTGGAACAGCAGCCGACTTTAAAATCTCAGGTGAGGAACTTCAGATTCAGTTACCAAGTGAGCCCGTCAGCGCTCTCAATACAGTCATAAAACTCGACCTGAAAGCGTCGCTCTAGGAGTCGGTGGTAAAGAGTCGGTGCTAAGGATAAGTCTACTTGGAGATAATAAGTAGGTTGGTCATATTCTATAAACTATTAACAAACACATCATCATGAAACACAGCTTATTGGTTGCCGCGAGTTTACTCACTTGTCCTCTATGGGCTGATACTGCGCGCCCTGAGAAAGCTAACGTGCTATTAGTGTTAGCTGATGACCTAGGTTGGCAGGATGTGAAGTGTTATGACATCGATGAGCCTTCTCCCTATGAGACACCCCATATGGATCGCTTTGCGAAGCAGGGCGTGATGTTTTGGCAGGGGTATTCACCGACACCGGTGTGTGCCTCTACTCGCTGTGCGATATTGAGCGGTATTCATGCAGTTCGTGCCCAGAAGACGAGTGTGCGCGGCGGCACTCCGCCAGCACCTTATGATCTTACTGGTATGAGGATGACGTCACCTTGGCAGAGGGCAGGTCTACCCGCAAAGGAGCAGACCATTGCCGAAGTGCTAAAAACCAATGGCTACACGACAGGTCATAGTGGGAAGTGGCATGTGAATATCAAGCCAAGTGCGAAACCCCTGCCTCTTGATGCTGGCTTTGACTGGTCGCGCGAAAGTATGGGTGTGGCTCGCGATATGCTGCCTAACCGTGTTGAAGGCTTCTCTACAAATGATGATAAAGACCCGTGGCAGCTCGATGAGAAAAATTACCCTAAAAATGGTATTTTTGAAGACTCTTTAACCTTTATGGCTGAGCATAAAGATCAGCCCTTTTTCCTCTTTTGTGCAGCGCGTTTAGTCCATTCACCGATCCAGACGCGCAGTAAGCCATTACTTGAGAAATACTGTGAAAAACTCGGTATCCCGTTCCCTTCGGGTCCTGATCCAATGACACTCGAAGGGCAGCAAAATCCATACTATTGCGCGATGGTTGAGGAGTTTGATTACTACTTTGGTAATTTAATCAACTACCTAGAAGCAACCGACGATCCACGTTGGCCTGGTCACAAACTCATAGAGAATACCTATGTGATTCTTACTTCCGATAATGGTGGCATGGAGTCTCTTAAAGGTGACATCATTACCGATAACTTCCCGCTTGATGGTGGTAAAATTCGCCTTGCAGAGGGCGGCACGCGTGTTCCTCTTATCATCTCAGGGCCTAAAATCCCTGTAAATGAGCAAACCCAAGTGATGGCAAACGGCCTAGACCTTTTCCCGACGATTCTCTCCATGGTAGGAGCGAAGGCACCTAAAGGTAAGATACTCGACGGCTGTGACCTTTACCCCTTACTCACACAAGCACCTCAGGACTCAAGTCTCGTGAAGGAGCAGGATGGGAGTATACGTGATACCATGATGTGGCATTTCCCCAACAGCAGAGAACTCAATAGCACTATTCGTGTAGGTGATTATAAGCTGGTTCGTCATTATGACACTGTGAATAACCCACGAACAAAGGGTAAGCTAAATCTCTACAAGCTTTATGAAACTAGGGATGGTGAGGTGAAGCGCGCAGGTATCGAGGAGTTAAATGACCTCGCTCAGGCGATGCCAGAGAAAGCCAAGCAACTCGACACGAAGCTCAGTAAGCTACTTGCGGAAATGAATGCGGATTACCCGTATTTCAACCCAAATTATAAAGACAAGTTGCCGAATAAGGAGAAGGTTGCTACGGTTAC
>JALZUH010000089.1 GCA_023301645.1 Akkermansiaceae bacterium | reverse complement strand
TGGCTGCATTTTAGTTTGCGATTTGTCTTTCTAGCAGTATCTGTGAGCTATGACGACGAATGCAGTAGGTGTGATTGGTGGTAGTGGCCTTTATGAAATGAAGGGCTTTGTGCAGAGTGAGGAGCGCTGGGTGGATACTCCTTTTGGTAAGCCTTCTGATGCGCTGATTGGTGGTGAGATAGCTGGGCGTCAGGTGTGGTTTATACCAAGGCATGGCCGTGGGCATAAGATTCTCCCTCATGAGATTAATCATCGTGCTAATATCTGGGCACTGCGAAGTGTGGGGGTGAGGTGGTTGATTTGTGTGACTGCGGTGGGGAGTCTGAGGCAGGAGTATGCTCCGCGTGATATTGTGCTTCCCGATCAGTATTTTGACCGCACGAGCCGCCGTGATGAGCATACGTTTTTTGGTGGTGGCATTGTGGCTCATGTTGGCTTTGGTGATCCTGTGAGTGAGGGGCTTCGTGAGTTACTCCGTTCGTCTTGTGTGGAGCAAGGGTGCGTGACTCATGATGGTGGGACGTATGTGAATATGGATGGGCCTGCTTTTTCTACGAGAGCGGAAAGTGAGGCGAATCGCCAGCTGGGCTTTGAT
This sequence comes from Akkermansiaceae bacterium, assembly GCA_023301645.1. Taxonomy (GTDB): domain Bacteria; phylum Verrucomicrobiota; class Verrucomicrobiia; order Verrucomicrobiales; family Akkermansiaceae; genus Oceaniferula. The sequence goes on along the minus strand of JALZUH010000089.1, from coordinate 7,912 downwards.
GTGGTGGGGATGACCAATTTACCCGAGGCTAAGCTTGCTAGAGAGGCTGAGATCGCTCTGGCGACATTGTGTATGGTGACAGATTATGATTGCTGGCACGAAGAGGAAGATGATGTGAGCGTGGATAGCGTGATCGCTAATGTGCATGCTAATGCGGCTAATGCTCAGGAGATCGTGGCACGAGCGGTGGCGGCCATTCCTGAGGTTGCCAGCTGGCCTGAGCATGATGCCTTAGCATCTGCGATTATGACACCTCGGGAGTATTGGCCAGAGGATACCATTGGCAGGCTTGGGCCTGTGCTTGAGAAGTATGTTTAAACCCAAAAAAGCTGTGACATGGATGGTGTCACAGCTTTTTTATGGGTGCCCACTATCTAGTTGGTGGGCTTATTGAGGGGCGCTTTAGATGCTTTGTAGGATATGCTCGTTGGGGAATCTGACCTTGGGTGCTTCTGCGTATTTGTCATCTGCGGAGCGGTAGCCAATGGGGCATGCGACTACAGTGGCGTAGTCTGTGCCTTCGAGCTTAAGGATACGGTCGTATTCTGGAGGGGCGATGCCTTCCATCGGGCAGGCGTCAATGCCTATTAAGGCTGCTGCTGTCATGAGCTGGCCGAGGGCAATGTAGACTTGGTTTTTTGCCCACGAGAGCTGCTGCTCTGTCGTCATGTGTGAGAAGAAGCCCTGCATCATGGCGGCGTAGCCATCGAGGCTTTCGCGAGAAACATTTCTGACTTCTGCAAGTCTCATGAGCCATGCTTCAATGTCTTCTGGTGTGGTTTCTTTTTTGGCACAGAGGACGATCATGTGTGAGCAGTCAACGACCTGCTGCTGCCCCCATGAGTGCTCTACGAGTGCGTCTTTGGTGGCTTGGTCGGTGATGCTGATAAACTTCCATGGCTGTAATCCGAAGGAGGACGGGGTGAGCACGAGACTTTGGAAGAGAGCTTGGGCGTCCTCGTCTGATATTTTCTTAGCAGGGTCAAATCCCTTAGTTGCGTAGCGTTGCTCTAGGGTTTCGAGGAGTTGTTTAGTGGTGATGTTTTTCATAAAGTGTGTCTGAGCAGTGAACTTGGTTTATTTTAGATGGGGTAGGGGCAGAATAGGCTAGTGAGTAGGCCGAGGCTGTTATTGAGTAGATCCAGCAAGTGGTAAACTGAGTGAGGGGAAGGCTCTTAGAGTGAAGTTAAAGAGCACGCCAAATTCTGTGCGGTTTCTGAAGTCATTGGCAAAGATACCCGCAGAGGCAGTCCAGCTATCGAAGTTGCGGTAGATATTATATTCTTGGATTTCGAGGGTGTTGTCGTCGAGTTCCCAGCGGTGGAAGGTGCCGACACCCCAAGTGTCACTGATGCGTTGGTATGCGCGGACTCTGAGGCTGCGGCTATCTTGGAGGGTAGGGTGATTATCGAGCTCTCTGTAGCCTATACGTAGCTCAAGTGAGTCATTGGGCATGAAGTTAAAATTGCCTGAGAATTCGCGGAAGTCGGCATTACTTGAGGTAATGGGGAACTGTGTTTCAAGACTGAGGCTCATCCACGGCAGTGGCTGCCAGATGATGTCATTATAGAAGTTTGAGAAGTCACGGTTGAATTCAGGATCATTGAAAAAACCATCAATATAGGTATTGGTGCTCAGCCACGAGTGGGTGTCGTCATTTCTCTTGGTGAGTAGATTATTCCTAACTCCTAAGCGGATGATCGACCAGTTTGAGAGATCATCAATGGCGGTGAATCTACCAACTTCGAGTGGGCGAGGCCTGGTCGAGGGGATGAGTGTTTGAATGCCTCTGAAGTCGCTGTTGGGGTCATCGGCCGCGAGTTCAGAAAAGTTGGCGTAGGGCTCTATGACGTGAAGTAATCCGTCAATACCCCATTTTTTGTTAGTAATATTAGGATAAGCTCGAGATAGCTTAAAGGATGCATCGATGCCGAATGAGAAGTAGCTTCTGTTGAAGGAGTCAGCACCGTTGTCTAGTGATGAGTAGTGGGTGAAACCAGCTCCGACATGAGGGTTTAGGGAAAGGAAGTTCCCAACTTTGAACGGTTTGCTCAGCTCGTGGTAGGTATGGAGTCGATTGTATCCATTTTCTTCGAGTAGTCCTTCAATGGCACTGAGCCGACCACTACCAGGAGCTAGTCTGGAGGCTTCGTCTCTGAGATCATCTTCAGTGAAGTCTGCGAGGTCTTCTTGGAATATACCCCATGAGCTTTGGCTTTCGTAGAGGATGCCTGTGTTGATCTTGTCTGTGCGTAGGATCGGGCGCTTGGCTTGATCATAGAAGAGATGAGGGAGGCGGCTGTCGGTCTGGTAGAAGTCGTTGACTCGGAGACGTGCTTGGATACCTGCTAGGGAGCTGGATTTGGAATTACGGTGAATGAGTGCGATTTCGTTATCCGGGTTAGGGTTGGTTCTGAAGGTAGACTCTTCGAAGTCCTCTAGGTAGAAACGATCACTGAGTGCGGTGAGGTTGAATTTGAGTGTGGTCTGAGAGTCAGAATCTTCGGCAAGGTGGATGCGATGTTTTAGCTCTAGTTTCCAGCGATTATCACTAATAGGCTCACGGATTTCTGAGGATTGCTCAAAGAGGGGATCGAGATCGTGGATGTAATAGGTCTTTAGTCCAGTGAACGCGTCACCTTTGGTGCGTGTGTCTGCGAGGTCGAAGCCTAATCCTACGCCCCTTCTGCTACGAAGGTCAAAATGCCAGCGTGAGAGTAACCATGCGTCTTCACGCTTTCCGGTAAGCTCGTTCTCTTTTCCGCCTAGCATGATGCCATAGCGATTGAGCAAAAATGCTCCCCAGCTGGAGCGTGCACCTGGCAGGAAGTGGTAGCCGAGCTCTGAATCAAGAGGCTGCGCTAAGTAGGGGAGCCAAAAGATTTTCTTCCCCCCCGCATAGAGGCGCATGTTTTTGAAGGTCACTTTCTCACCGGGGTAGATGGTGGTGCGGTCTGAGCGGATCCAGAAGTTAGGCTCGGCAACATCATGGGTGGTAAGACCAGCATTTTCCCCTACATAGACGTCTTCACCATTCTGAGTGACCTTGCGGAAGCGGTCGGATTCTAGTAGCAGAGGCCCTAATCCACTGGCAAGGCCTTGGGTATCGAGTTTTCTATTACCGTAGTTATAGACAGCGTGTGCGCCACGGTGTAGCTGGGCACCTTGGTAAATGCTGACATTTCCATCAAGAGTGATAGTTTTGGCCTCTGTGTTGAGGCGGGCTTGATCGGCAAAGAGTTGGATGCCAGCTTGGACCACACCACTACTGAGTGTGACTGCTGGCTGAGTGATCGAGGTGTTGCCTGTGAGTCGGGCAGTGAGCTTATCGGAGCTGGGGGATTTTTGTAGTATAGCCTTACGAGCCTTTATTTTAATGTCATTATTATCACTGAGATGGAAGTCTCCGATGTAGGTGGCGGAGTTGGCATCGGGGTTGAACTCGATCGATCCATTATGCTCGATAAGAATACTACTAGGTATGGTAAATACCTCAGTATTGCCTTCTTCAAAGACGGGTGCGCTATCGTCAAAGGCAGGCCAACCCTGAGCCGATAATGGCAGATAACTGAGTGCCAAAAACAGACTCGCACATGCTAGCCGCATGTAGCGTGGAATAGCCTGTTCGGGTGTCATCGCGAAGGTGGTAAAGGGCATGGTGGCTGCTTAGGGATGCGTTTACTTTGGTTCGCGATGTGAGCTCACTTTATAGAGTCGCTGGTTCATCTGCTGAGTAGCAAATGAGGAGGCTTTTGTCGTCAGCCATGACTGAATACTTGGCTTAGCAAGGCTTACACCCCAGCCTAGTAAGGTTATAATCATCCCTTTTTTAGGTATTTTATGACCGAGGGCTTTGTTGGATTCGAGCACTTTGCCCAGCTGGCGCTCTAGGTTGCGATGTGAGCCTTTGGGTCTGAAGAGCGATGTCATGATCAGCCCTAAAACAGCGGTGCCGATGAGGACTTTCTTAGGGTTTTTAGACACTAAGGAGGTGAGCTGCGCCTTAGGGTGGAGCTGTCCCTTTAGCTGGCTGTGTGCACTCGTGAGCTGCCGGCGTGAATTAGCCAGCTGGCTGAGGAGTTCTTGTTTCCGTCTAATAACGGCTACATTTACTGGTTTTTGAGCCATTGTTGATCGTTTTTGATTTCGCGACGAGATAGCTCAAAGAGCTCTTCAGCAGGTTTTTCCTTCAGCTTCTTGAGACAGATGGTGGCAGTAATGAGGTGCAAGATAGCAAAGAAGATTAAAACCACAGCCCAGTTTGGTAGCCAATCGATGTCACTTACCATGATCTCACTCACGAATGGAGTGAGGATGCCTGTGAGTGCTACTAAGGTAAGAGCCCATGCAAAAAACAAACAGAGACCCAGCACGACGGCTGTGACTGCCTTTCTACTGACAACGGCCGTAGCTTCTTTCGCCTCGATAGCGGCAAGCTCGATACGCGCTGCGAGAAATCCCGTAATAGCGCCTTTCATCGAGCTAAGGTTCTGTCGTTGTTTGTCTGCCATGGTGGGCTCTTATTTGCGAATGATGAGTCCGATAAGGAAGCCCGCACCAAGTGCTGTGAGGACAGATTTGGTAGGGTTTTTACGAATGTAAATCTCTGCCTCTGTGTGAAACTCTTTAGCTTTATCTTTACTCGACTGGACTTGGTCACCTGCGACGTGCTTGATTTGCTGAGCCTTCACCTTAGCTGTATCTTTGATGTCTGTGGCTTTAGTGCCGGCGAGTTCGCGTAGTTGCTGAGCTTTTTGAATAGCATTTTGTTTGAGCTGTTGTGCCTTGTCACCTGCTGCGACACGAAGGTCATCAGCGGCTTGCTGTGTCTTCTCTTGATTGGCTGGTGTTGGTTGGTTTCCTAATGTTTCTTCCATGATAATTGATAGTTGATGTTAATAGATGAGAATGAGTCAGTTTTTATGCAGGCACCATCACACTAATGAGGTCATTAAGCAAGTGTGTGATAGTTCTTGTGAAGCAAGTGAGCGTGAGAAAGGTGAGTCAGAAGTGAGATTAAAGGTAGGGGTTGCTCGCCTTCTCAGTGGAGATCTTCGATGCTGGTCCGTGACCGGGGCAGATCATGGTCTCGCCGTCTAGCTGAAGGAGTTTTTTCTGTATGCCGTCAATTAAGAGCTTCATGTCACCTCCGGGAAGATCAGCTCTGCCAACGCCCCCCGCAAATAATGTGTCACCAACAAAGGCAATATCCTCAAGGATGAATACAATGCTATCTGGCGAATGCCCAGGAATATGCTCGATACGGAACCTCAAGCCTGCTGCGAGAATTTCAGTCTTATCATGTAGTAAGTCATCGATCTGGTAAGGGGTTACTTGGATGGGAGGCCCTGAGGAACGGCGAAGTGACTCTAATGTGAGATCTTGAGAATAGGGTGAGTGGGCATGGATGCGAACTCCTTTTGCTGCGAGCTTGGCGACATCTTCTACGTGATCATAGTGCTGATGGGTGAGGAGTAAATCAGTAGGCATCTTGGCAAGGCTCTCCAGCCACGTGCACACACCCAAGGGCGCATCGATGAGTAAACTCTGGTCGCCGTTGTCGATGAGGTAGGCATTGGTCTGAACCATGCCGCCTGTGTAGCTCTTTATATCTAAATCCACGCCCAAGACTATGCCTCTAAGAGTTGATTTCGACCACCTCAATATTTAAAAAATTACAATCCAGCTGGCTTTTTGATGAAGTGTTTCAAAGAACAGTGATCTATTGAACAGTTATTTGTTGACGGGGAGAAAATCAGATGCATGATGAGGAAAATCCAAAACAACTATTGTCATGAGCACAGCAACAGCTAAACCTAATTCATCAAAAGCAGCTTCGGCTGAGAAAACTAAAAAATCAGCATCGACCAAAAAAACGGACAGCCCTGAGCTATCCCTCGATGCCACTAAATCATCTGCCCCAACCAAGAAACCTACTATGGCCTCTAATAGCACGAATTCAGCCGACGACAAAGTCGCTGCCGCCCGTAAGAAAAATCTCGATCTTGCCATCTCTCAAATCCAAAAAGACTTTGGCGAAACAGCCATTATACGCCTAGGAGATGGCGTGCGTGTCGATGTCGATGTGATCCCGACAGGCAATCTACTTATTGACCGCGCTCTTGGTGTCGGTGGTTTTCCACGCGGCAGAATTGTAGAAGTGTATGGGCCAGAATCTTCAGGTAAGACCACCCTCACACTCACCGCGATCGCACAGGCTCAGAAAGCTGGCGGACTTGCTGCATTTATTGATGTAGAGCATGCTTTGGACCCTGCATACGCGGAGAAGTTAGGAGTGAATATTGATGACTTATTAGTCTCCCAACCAAACTCTGGTGAAGAAGCGCTTCAGATTTGTGAAGCTCTCGTTCGCTCTAATGCAATCGACATTATCGTGCTCGACTCAGTCGCAGCTCTTGTGACGAAGCAAGAGCTCGCTGGTGAAATTGGTGATAGCACCGTGGGTGCACAGGCGCGCTTGATGAGTGCCGCCATGCGTAAGCTCACCTCTCTCATCGCGAAAGCACGCACAACATGTATCTTTACTAACCAGATTCGTGAGAAAATTGGAGTGATGTTTGGTAACCCTGAGACGACTCCGGGTGGACGTGCACTTAAGTTCTTTGCCTCAGTGCGTGTTGATATACGCCGCATTGCTCAGATCAAGGCGACTGATGGCTCGATCCAAGGTAGCCGCACTCGTATTAAAGTCGTGAAAAACAAGGTGGCAGCACCATTTAAAGAGGCTGAATTCGACATCATGTATAATGAAGGTATTTCCTCAGTAGGCTCTCTCATTGATCTAGCGATCGAGTTTGATATTGTTCAGAAGAGAGGTAGCTGGTTCAGCTACAGCGGTGCTCAGCTAGGGCAGGGTCGCGATGCTACTAAGGTAGCCCTCAATGAGAACGAAGAGCTCTACACTGAAATCGAAACTAAGGTTAAGGAAGCCATGGTAGCGGCTAAATAGTCGGTGCGCTTATTGCCAATAATTTCTTTGCGGAAAGAGAGTTTATATAATCAATCTAACGCAATAATCCTAACTAAATTCGACTGCTCATGAAGCTAGCTTGATTGAGGGCTGCATGAATGTTTTGAGCAGTCGGGTCTAATGCGAGTCTTTAATTTTGAAGGCTCGCATTTTTTGTGCTCATTGAGTGAGTAGGCTAGGCGCTACTAGCTGTATAAGCCTATGCTGCAGCTGCAGATCTCGACAGGACGGATAAAGCCTAACTAAATACTACTCATTAAGAGTGACCTCGACGCGGAAGAATCGTAATGCATCGGGAGAGGTGAGCTGGAGTGTCACTGATTCTAAGCCGTTACCAATGGAGGTGATTGTGCTTGCGGTAATGTGACTGGTGGCATCTACCCATTGCCCATCGAGAGTGGTGGACGTGGTGACTTCGTAGGTCAGGGCTTTTTGCACTCGGTCTAGACGACGATGGTATGTCAGCTGATTACCGTCGTAGACAGGAAGAAGTTTCGTAGTGGAATTGGGCAATGTTTGTGAGGTAGAGTTAGCATCACCACCGAAGGCGTATTCGAGTAAGTTACTAATATTGTCTAGGTCACCATCACCGCTAGGAGTCGCGTCAGCGAGTCCGCTACCCCAGCTAATGAATGAGTCAATGACTTCAATGTCGAAGCTCTCACTCACTGCTGTAAATTGGTCCGCCCAGTAAGTTACCTCCTGCACAGTGGTGCCCGGCGTTGGAATGTTGATCACCATGTTGTAGGCCGCTGAGCTATCATTGGTAATAAAGGCGCGACGTGCTCTTGTTGTGGCATCAGTGGATTCATCAAACCAGCCATTACCTGTGGTGCTTGGGACGAGGACGCTGGTTGAAAACGTGCTTTCTAGTTTGATATTGTCAGCAGTTTGGTTACTGGCAAATAGCCCTCTAGTTCT
>JALZUH010000088.1 GCA_023301645.1 Akkermansiaceae bacterium | reverse complement strand
GATCGAGCCAAAGGCAAAGCCAGCACGCAGCATCAAGGTCTTTCTGAGTGGGTAGAGCTGCAATCGCGCAGTCTTGCGAGCATAGACACTCACCCCCTTTTTACCCGCTGACTGAGGGAATGCTGGCAGCAGAGAGAGCCCCTCACTAGCAAGCTTGATGAAAATAATCACCCCTGCCAGCCAAGGTGCCGATGGCACGCCCAGTATAGCTGCCGTCACCGCAGCGCCAATGAGCACGGTGCCAAAGAATCGACTAGTGCTTCTAGGAAGCGACCAGAACTCACGGTGCGTATCCACATACACCATCACTGAGCAGAATACCCCTAAGAGCCCCATCACCACGCTCCCCCAGCCCGTTGCAGCTGGCAGCCAGTGGGCCACACTACTAAGCAGAGTGAAATCAGGGAAAAAGTGGAGTCCTGACATCAGCACCACATGTGCTATTGCCAACGGGAACCAACCACCCAGAACCACGATTTCGCGGCTCAGCCAAGATTTTCGCAATCCAAGAAATGCTCGCCACGCCCCCTTCGGACTACCGAGGTGGAATATACTACTCGCCATACCCACAGCACCGATCAGCAGACCGACCCATAATAAAGACAGCCTACCCACAGCCTCACCGAAGACCCATGCCGCAGACATCACACCAATAGACACCTGCGTTAATGTCAGCATGAGAACCAGCGGCATATGCTCATGCTCAGGTGTTAGATCCTCATCCGCAGGTGGTGAGAAGTTTTCAGGAAGTGGCTTCGTCGTTCTAAAATTCGTTGTCGGCTTCGTGTATTCAGAATCAAAGGCACCAGGCAGCATTTGCCTCCCCCCCGTCTTCGCTCTCTTAGCAGCGAGATCACTCACCTTCACGGTGCGAATGGCGATCGCCTGTGTCGGACACGCCTGCACACAAGCAGGAGCTTCCCCCTCTTTTAGACGCCCGATACACATATCGCACTTACGCACGATACCTAGGCGTTTATTATACTTCGGCACATCATAAGGGCACTTCAGAATACAGTATTGGCAACCAATGCACTGATCATCGAGATGACTCACCACACCTGTCACCTCATCCTTCTCATAAGCCAGCACTGGGCAGCCATTCATACAGCCGGGGTCAGCACAATGATGGCAGGCCGTAGTCACCGTCTGCTGGCGCGGCTCAATACGAGTGCCACCAAAAAGCACCCCTATATCACGCCAAGATTCATCTTCGTCTAGACCATTGAGACTGTGACAAGCCGTCACACAAGCCTTACATCCCGTGCAGGCATCCAGATCCACCTCGAAAGAATACTGCTCCCCCTCCTCGGGAAGGCCAGTAGGTATTAAGTTCCTATAATAAGGCTCCTGCAGATGGCTATTTTCTCGATCATGAAACTGGCTAAATCTCTCTACAGCCGATAACGACTGTTGCTCCTTAAGAAGCTCATCAATCAAATTCACTCCACCAGCATCACTCGTGTCGCCCGCACCTTTTTGGCCATTACCCGTTAAGGCTGGCTGGCTTGTTTCTTCAGCAAATGCGGATCGGCTACTCATTATCGTCTGCTCCTAGTAAGCACACATAACTGAGCACGCATTATGCCAAAATGAACAATAGTATTCATGATTATCATCACTTATATTCATACCAGAATCCCACCTACCTAATCACCTAGACCTTTAAAAAGTTCTTGAAATATTGTCTCCCACAATCCCTCATAATCAAAATGAAACCTTACCTACAAGCCGCCACCGTTGCTGACGCCCTCTCACTTGGCCCACACTGGGTCTACAATCAGGACAAACTAGCTCGCGTTTACTCAGAAGGAATCACCGAGTTCACCGCACCACAAAGTAGCTACCACCCGAATAGATCAGCAGGCCAGCTGACCCACCTAGGAGACCAAATGGTCCTCCTCTCCCAATCCATCGAAAGTCGAAATGGCTTTGATGAAGCTGGCTGGCGCCAAGACTGGCTAGCAGGCATGGCCAACTACGACGGCTATATGGATGGTGCGACCAAGGAAACCATTAGTAACAAGGGCCTCCAGCCATCAGGCTCAAATGACCTCGCTGGAGCATCCCGCCTCGCCTCGATCATGGACTTAGACATCTCTGATGAGCAAAAAACCGCGGCAGCTCGAACACAAGCCATGCTCACACATGGAGATGTCGGTGTTGCTGACGCAGCCGAATTCTTCGTTCACGCCACCCTCGCCATCGAAAAAGGCCAAAGCTTCAAAGACGCATTTCTCGCTGCAAGTGAGATTGGCAACTATCAGAAACTACTGACTAAGACCCACGTCAACACAGCTATTTCACAGGGTGCAGATATGCTCGCCGTAGCAGCTAACTTCGGCCTCACCTGCCACTTACCCGAAGCATTCCCACTGACCATCTATCTAGCTCTCAGACCGGGCGCCACCTTCTCCTCTGCAATGGATGAGAACGGCCGCGCTGGTGGCGACACCTCAGCCCGAGCCATGCTCCTAGCCCTCCTCTTTGTCGCCAGAGATGGTGCTGTCGGCAGCGCTTTAGCAGCTGATCTAGCACCTCAGAAAGCATTCATTACAGCGGGACAAGCAACGCCATCCACCCCAGCACAAGCCCGCCTCTCAGCAGGCTCAAATCCTGTAACCATCCCAGGCTCATCTGGTAACCTCGCAGGTGTATTAGAAATCCCTGAAGGAAATATCCTTGGTTACGCAATTTTTGCGCATTGCTTCACCTGCGGCAAGGACTTCCTCCCTGGGCCAAGAATATCCAAAGGGCTCGCCCAAAAAGGCATTGCTATCTTACGTATTGATTTTTCAGGGCTTGGTAAATCAGCTGGTAAATTCGAAGGATCATCCTTCCTGACCAATGTCGACGACCTAAGCGCTGCAGCCAACTGGCTCAGAACCAATCACCAAGCACCGCAACTACTCGTCGGCCACTCACTGGGAGGTGCTGCCGTGCTCGCTGCCTCTGGCCAAATTGAAGAGATCAAGGCTGTTGCCACCATAGGGGCACCAGCTGACCCCGGCCACGTCACCCATTTATTTGAAGACCACCTCGATACCATCCAGAATGAAGGCACCGCCGAGGTCAAACTCGCTGGCCGCTCCTTCACCATTGGTAAGCGATTCCTCGATGACCTTGATAATCATCATCAGAAAGAAGAGCTCTTCAAACTAAGCGGCATCGAAACCCTCATCATGCACTCACCAGATGACACCACCGTGCCGCTTGAGAATGCAGGGAACATCTACTCAGCGCTACATCATCCTAAGTCCTTCATCTCACTCACAGGAGCCGACCACCTCCTCACCGAAGAGAAAGACTCCAACTACGTCATCGACCTCATCCAAGTCTGGGCAAGTCGCATCCTCAGCGCGTAAGCACCAAGAAGTAACTCCAAAAAACCACCACCCCAGCTCCACCATGAAAACCTACGACTTCATCGTTATCGGCGGCGGACGCGCGTCAGGCTTCGCCGTCGCTGCTGCCAAGGCAGGCAAGACTGTTGCCCTCATTGAGCGTGACCGACTAGGCGGCTCCTGCCCTAACCGCGGCTGCGTCCCCTCGAAGCTGCTCATTGGCTACGCCGAGGCAGCACGACGTGTCCGTGAAGCCCGCCGCCACCACATCACTGCCACCCTCGACGAAGTTAATATTGAGCAGATATTCCGTGAAACCAATAGCTGGAGTGACGCCGTCGATGGCCGCTACGAGAGCAGGCTGCCAGAAAGTGCTACCCTCTACCGTGGAGCAGGAGCATTCATCGATGACCACACCGTCGAGGTTAGTGGAGAAAAGCTAACAGCAAAGAACATCATTATCGCCACAGGTGCTCAGCCGAGCCCCACACCCTTCCCAGACCTACCCGTCTGGACGAGTAACGACTTATTTCCACTCAAAGGTAAGGTTCCCAAGTCTATCGCCATTGTCGGAGGTGGTTTCATCGCCTGTGAGCTAGCGAATTTCTTCGAAGCCGTCGGTGTAGAAACTCACTTACTCGTCCGAGGTGAGCGCCTCTTACCCCAGGAAGACGACGACATAGCGGCTATCTTCGCAGAAGAATTCGCCAAGAATGTCACCGTCCATTACCGCACGACCATCTCAGATGCCCAGTATAGCGACGACGAGTTCCAGCTCCAACTTAGCAGCGATGCAAGCGCCGAGCTTCGAGTCGACGCGCTACTCTACGCCATCGGCCGCACGCCTAACACCTCTGAGCTAGGACTTGAAAACACCTCTATCGAACGAACGAATCGAGGCTTCATCCCAAGTGACCAACACCTCCAAACTAATGTCTCAGGAGTCTACTCAGTAGGAGACGTCTCAGGCAGACACCAGCTACAACACGCCGCCGCCTACGAAGTCAACTACCTCAGAGGCCACCTACTCAAAGGTGACACTAAGCCCATCGATTACGGCTTTAATATGCCACACGCTGTCTTTTCTGACCCAGAAGTAGCAGGCGTAGGACTCACAGAGCGTGAGCTAAAGGCCAGCGGCAAAGACTATGTCGCCGTCACCGAGGACTGGCTTGCCAGCGCCCGAGCGATGTCGACACGCCTCACCTACCCCCGCACCAAGCTCATTGTCGACCCAGCCACCTATCAAATCCTCGGTTGCCACCTCATTGGGCCAGAATCCTCGACCATGCTTCACACTGTCATGATGCTCATGCATCTCGACAATGACGTGCGTCATCTCAAAAACATGGTTCACGTCCACCCAGCTCTCCCAGAGGCACTACTCGCCGCTGCAGTCAGAGTCATCGGTGAAATCAAGCTCTATAACAAAAGCTAAGCCCCCCTTTAGTCCACCGACGCATTTGGATGGAATAAAAATGGTCGCTCACCACTCTTATGAGCAATCATACATCTACAATGGTCATCATGAAAAGTCATCAGGCAATGGGCTCTTTCCTCGGAAGGGGAACTCATGTGTGGCTCGAAATCCACCCAGCTGAGGGTGTGAAAGTGACCTTCTCTGGTGCCAAGGTGAATAAACTACTCGGCGTCGCAGAAAACCTAAAAAGAGACTACCATAAGACCGCCACCCGCGGTGAAATCATCATCCAAGCCCCTCACGGCATGGACTGTAACCAATGGGCACAAGCCGTCATTGCAGCGGGACGCGAGGTGAAGCACTCGATGCATAAAAAGCTCAAATACAGCGGCCTATTTCCCAGCTTCTCTGGCTACGGTAATTGCTGCACGATCGTAGCGCTCATCATCCAGCAAGCAGGTGGAGAAATACCGCCGTTCCAGCCATCAGGATTCGCCCCTGGGCTATCCACCCTACAGACCTCATAGCGACGTTCATAAGAGGCATGTCATCATGATCACATTGATCATCCCCCTTCGCATACTCCAAAAAAATATCGCCACCCCCCATTACTGAGGTGACGATACACACTTAATTACCGATCAAAAATTGATACGCTAGCCCATCATCGGGAGCTCAATAGGCTCGCCGTTTTCTGGACTATCGACTGGGCCTGAGCCCGATGTTGCAGCCTTAGCTCGCTCGCGCATATTCTCTGCCGCGCTCTTACCAGCCGTAAATCCTTGCGCGGAGCCACGATCCATAGCGTCCTTCACATTCTGCGGGGCGAATTCCTTAGCAAACGCACCCGCAAAAACGGCTCCATATGCTGCATTGTAGGCGAAGTCATTAATCGCCTCAGTTAAGGCGCTCTTTATTTTAGGCGCTGCCTCTCTAGCCTTTTCGCTAGCTGCGTCACAGCCCGCCTTAAAAGCCTCCGAGCATGAGTCGAAGTGAGCTCGCTGCTGTTTAGCTTCATTAGCTTGGCTTGATTGATTTGCTTGGCTCTCTGAATGATTATTTTCTGTTTCCATGATTTGATAATGTTGGTTTAGCAGAAGGATTAGAAACCCTTCCTTTTTGTTACCTCACATCTAATCACAGTTTCAGAGAGTTCACAGTTATAATCCTCTAGAGAATTTATAACGCGCTAGTAGCCATGCGGCTAGCGTGGGGCTAGCACTCTTAATCGGCCAAAGAGGTAATCCTCAGTTGTCGCACTCCTATCGACTAGGATGCGAACCTCCTGATTACCACCTACGCCTGTGCTCACTCTGACCATCGCGTCCTGCTCGCCTGTCACCTGCACAGCATGCCACTCGATCATATCTGAGCTGTATTCGAACACTTGATCCACCCTATGAGCTGAGTCGATGAGGCGCTGGTATGAAAAAACAAAGTGCTCATCCGTCACAGCCACTACAGGGAGTATTCCTTCATCCACTTCATCGGCATTACCGTTAAGCACGTATTCAAGAACAGTCTCCACGCCATCACCATCAGTATCACGGAAGCTGTCTTCATCTTCCACGCCTGCGTAGCGGCCAAGCCAGTCTTCATAGCTGAGGAAGCTTCCCCTTCCAGATGCAGAGACCACGATATCGTCCAGATAGACAAATCGTGTATTCGAGGCCGCACTACAGCTAAAGCGCAGCAACGTATTATCCGTCAAGCTAGCTGCACTAGTCTCATAGGATGCCTGCTTAAATTCCTCATTATTGAAATCACGCCCTGCTCTCCATGACTGCACCGTGCTATAGCTCCCACCCCCATTAGTAGATATTTGCAGGCTAAATTCATCACCATCGACCAAGTCGCGCGCTATATAGCAGAAGTCCACACTCACAGTGCTGTAAGCAGCTAGATTGAGAACCTCAGACTGCAGGCCTGATGAGGCATTTCCACCTCTTAGCTCCGCCGCTCTTCGACCCTGATGGG
>JALZUH010000087.1 GCA_023301645.1 Akkermansiaceae bacterium | reverse complement strand
ATGGGCGGGCATTCACAATTGGAAAATTGGCACTCCTAGCCCCTAGGCCTCCGGTTCCGCTACGCTCCACCTCCGACCTAGGGGCTGAGAGTGGATTTTGACGAACTTACAGACAAATTGTTACACTACCCTCCGCTTGATCTAGCTACAACTAGCAAGCTTCAACCTCAGTAACCAGTATTGGCAAAGTGTGAAGCGCTCGGCATTTTTGGAGAGAGCTTTAACATACTCTTTTTTGAGCTCTTTTTTATCACACTGATGCGCACGCAGCTCCTTGTAGAGGGCCTTGGGAATATCGAGAGGTATATAGAACACTGCATCAAAGTGCTTGAAGAGCCTCATTCGTGCGATTTCTCTGTGCGTTTTGCTTTTGGCTTTTTTCGCCTCTATCGTCTGGTTTGCACCGTGTATTCTGTAGCGTAGTGTCGGCTCAGTGGATGAATATTTGAGACCTCCGGATAAAGAGGTGATCCAGACGATGATGTTATCGGCATTGATGACCCAATCTTTCTCTAGCTCCGCAGGTAACGGCAAATATGGCTTCAGGTAGGATGCTCTTGCTACAAGTGCCGAGTTTACAGCTCCTACGTAGGACTTGCCAGCGGCTGTCGTAGCTAAAGTCCTACCGATCAAGCCCGATGCATAGCCTCGACTTTTAACCCCTATGACTCCCTCTGCATTAAAGCATTCATAAGCTGTAAAATAGAGTGACAGCTCAGGCTGCGCTTCGAAATGTGGTATCGCCTTTTCTAAATGATCATCACGCCACACGTCATCACAGTCCAAAAAGGCGAGAATGTCACCTGTAGCTTCGACAATACCACGAGTAATACAGCTGAGCTGGCCTCCATTCTCCTTACTAATCACCCGTGCCCAGCTCACCTCAGCTAGCATCTTCTCAGCTAACTCCAATGAGCCATCACTAGAGCCATCATCCACTACGATGAGCTCGTCTGGCTTAAGCGTTTGATCCAATACACTCTGTATGGCCGCTTCAAGATAGCTGACATAATTATAGCTATCAATAATGGCTGTGATTTTCATGGCCGTCTTCTATCTCAAAATAGCCACATAGTAAATGCCTGCTTTGTATTGATCACTCTCTAATGATCATGCGCAGGAAGTCAGCAGGTATCTGCAAACGATTACACAGGCTTGTAAACTTGCGGTTGAGCTTAGAGATGAGAAAAAACTTCGAGTAATCGGCTATCTTAATCCAGTTACTATTACCAAATCCATCAATCAATACGATGTCGTAATCGCCATCATGCTTCTCATGAACGTAGACATTACTTAAGCTCATGTCATTGACTACGGCGTGCTGCTCGATGAGCTGAGCATACATGGCGGCTACTTTTTCTTTGAGTGTCTCTGGATCTTTGTCACGAAAGCTTCGTGCAATACTTGTTGATGGCGATCCATCTTCATTTCTTGCAAGCTTATACATGTATCCCACACCTCGATCACATTCGATTTCTCCTAAGTAGGGGCAGAGCCATGGTAGGTTTGTTTGATGCTTTTTGAGATAGGATATTTCTCTCAAGATATCATGCTTTGCTCGTTTTTTCTTAGGATTGGGAAACTTGATGCAAACATCAGGATCATTAGGGTGCTCATATACTACCTTAGCGATACCGCTTCCCATGTAATGTTGCTCGGACAACCTCATGACAAACTATATATTAACATTAATTGCCCTACAAGTGCTTTTGTGGCATGAGTGTGCTGCTGCCCTACGAAAATTTATTTAATCCTCATCATTCAGAAACAATCCTCCCACCCTCGAAGCGTAGGCGTCTTGTGGCGGACTTTAGTGATGATTCTCTGTGAGCGATCATGAAGACGGTTTTGCCCTTCATCAGAGTGTCTAGTGCGGCGGTGATTTTCTCCTCACTTTCGCTATCAAGCGCAGATGTCGCCTCGTCGAGCAGGAGAATCGGCGCGTCCTTGAGGAACGCTCTGGCAATAGCTAGACGCTGGCGCTGACCACCTGATACTGAGCTGCCACGCTCACTAATGATCGTGTCGTAGCCGTGCTCCATCTGCATGATGAAGTCATGGGCGAAGGCTTGCTTAGCTGCAGCGATGATCTCGTCTTCGGTCGCGTCAGGTTTACCAAGGCGGATGTTTTCGGCCACCGAGGTGTTGAAGAGCGTAGGCATCTGCGGCACCAGTCCGATGTGCTGGCGGAGATCATTCTGAGCGAGATCCTTAACGTCGATGCCACTTATTTTCAGCTCGCCTTCACTGAGGTCATAAAAGCGGGGGATGAGGTTAAGAAAGGTTGTCTTGCCTGCACCTGAGGGGCCTACGAGGGCGACGATGTCACCTGGCTGGATGGCAACATTAAGATCACTTAGCGCTGCGCCCTCGCCATTGTAGCTAAATTGCCCATTGGTGATTTCGAGAGCAGGGATAAATGGAGTGGGTAGGTGCTGCGGGCTTGCAGTCTCAGGCACGGTATTTTCCTCATGGAGAATTTCTTCTAGTCGTCCAAGTGGGGCTTCTACCGTCTTGAGCAGTCCGTGTAATACGCCAAGTTTTTTGATCGGCTCATAAGCCATGTAGAGCGCGGTTGCTAGGCCGAGGAATCCACCTAGATCCATGCCTCTGGCTGCCCCTGCATAGAGGGCGTAGGCTAGACTGCCTGCCGCAACGACTTCGATAACAGGGGTCGTCATAAGCCCGTATCTGACCTGCTTCATGGTCTGCTTGAGTATTTCGCGGATGCGCTTACTAAGCATCGAAGTCTGAGCTGATTGTAAATTATACGAGCGAATCTCAAGAGGGGACTGAATGGATTCGGTCATGACGGCACTTAGCTCACCACCTTGTTTGGCGATTAGCTTCGCCTTACGTGAAAGGCGCTTACCAATGAGGCGTATGGGGAAAATTAAAAAAGGTGCTACACAAGCCCCTAGTAGTGCGTGGGCAAAGCTCGGATCCTGCACCGCCATAGTAATGAGCGCGAGGATAGCAAAAAAAAGTGTCGCTGGCTGCTTGATGAGGTCATTACTGGCATTAACCACGACTTTTTTAATCCCCTCCGTATCTCCCATGACACGCGAGAGAAGGTCTCCTGATTTGTATTTCTGAAAGAATGACATAGGCATGTCCTGAATATGACCAAAGACCTTAAGTCGAATGCTCTCAGAGACGCGCAGTCCGCAGTAGCTGATGTAGAAGCCACTAATGAAGGCACCGAGTGAGCGTAGCATCATGGTGACTGGTATGGCGATGATACAGCCTATGAGGAGCTTCTCAGGCGGCACAGAGGCAAGGTAGCTGAGGAATGAGTCCGCCACTCCAAGGAGAGGCTCTAGGATATCACGACTCCATGCAGGTAGATTGGCGCGCCATTCATCTACTTTGTTAATCTCTGCGACTGCCTCAGGATTAAAGATGATGGGGAATACGGTCTTCGCCATCATCGGGATACCTAGTCCACTGCTCATGCTGTAGAGCAGGCTACCGAGCACGCCGGCAGAGAACTGCCACTTCACTTGTAGCAGATAGACGTAGTATGGTTTCAAACGTTTAAAGACGTTTTCCTCCTCCTTAGATGGATCAGATTTGGGCATGATTGGGCGTGAGGTATTTCATTCAAAAACACTTGATGATCAGTTAGCTGTATCAAGCTAACCTTATTGATCAGTGCTTGGTGGGATTCTATCCGTTGAGTTTACTGACAGGATTTAGCGGCGCTGAGCTTCTCTTT
>JALZUH010000086.1 GCA_023301645.1 Akkermansiaceae bacterium | reverse complement strand
CCATCTTCTCCGCGCCAGAAACCTTTTATTTTCAGAGCATTGACTACGGCAACGGCTTGAGCTTCTGGCTTACTTCGACCACGACGAAGACCTTTCTTCGGTTCTTTGGACTTTGCTGAAGTTTGAGCCATAGAAGTCGAGCCGTAATCAGCCGTTTTGAAATCTTCTGATATAACTGATTGAAGGTCTTCCTTATTCGTATCGATAACGACTTCAGGATCAAAACCAACAATTGGGTCAAAATCTACGAGCCAGACAACATCACTGGCAAAACGCTGACTCAGATCCCCCCAGATATCGACCCACAATACGCGAGCATCTTGAATCTTCCCGAGCTTTATGGCGAGTTCATCAAGCGCCTTCTCCTCTTTACGAATCTTGTCTAGTGGCTTAGCAAATGGCTCAAGCTCTTCTAGCTGCGACTCCAATTCTGCGGTTTGAGCCTCAACACCACTTACACGCATTACATTGGAACCTGCCCAGATGGCGAGACCAGTAATAAGCACCGCTGCTGCTGCTATCAAAAATGGCTTGCGACGCTTGATGTCACGCTCTTGCGAAACGACGTCTGACACTAAGTCGATATTGAGTGCTGCTTTGTTAACGCCTCGCAAAGCCAAACCAACCAGCTCACCAATCATGTGTGCTTCTTGTCCGATTTTCTCTGCTTGAGCTCCCTTAGCAATTGAAACAGCCTGAATAGGGTTAAAGAACTCAACAGGAAGGCCTAACTTCTCTTGTAGGAAATCTGCAATATACGTCAGATTTGCGCCACCACCAGCTAGTAGGATTTTCTTAGGCGCACTGATAGAGTGCTGGCTTCGGAAATAGTTTGTTGTCCTAGAGATGTCAGATGGAAGCTTGCCAAGCGAAGCTCTTATCACCGTAGCTAATGCTGCAATTGACGTGTCAAGTTCTGCGGTCTGAGCGCTATTGAGAATGACTAGTCCATTTGCACACTTTTGATTCTCGGCTTCAGCAAAGCTAACATTATACTCCTTCATGATGGCACTCGTCACCATCGCACCACCTATATTCAGACTACGTGTAAACATACGCGGTCCATCAGTGTAAACGAGATTACATGTCTTAGCACCAATATCAATGAGGAGCGTAGGCTCCGCTAGATTAGGGTAGTTATAACGCAGCGCGCTGTAGAGTGACATCGGCGAGGCATCGACCTCATCTGTGCTCAGACCCGCACTGGTCACAACTTCGCTCACATCATTGAGCGCGTCTCTACGAATAGCAACGATTGCGACCTCTTTCTCACCAGGCAGGCTTTCGAGTTCAGTCCAGTCCCATACCACTTCATCGAGTGAGAACGGAATATGCTGCTGCGCCTCGAAAGCGACGAGCTGATCCATATTATCACTCTCAATAGGTGGCAACTTGATGAATCGAGTAAATACAGACTTACCTGAAATCGCAAAACTCAGCTTAGAGGACTTCCCCACCTTGAGCTGTGTAGCCAGATGGGCTACAGCCTTGCTCACCGCAACCGGACGCGACGCCTCAGTAGAAGGGTCAGCCAAGACACTGACGGAATCATAACCTTTGAGAATCAGACCTCCATTTTTAGAAGGTTGAAATACCCCCATGGAGATACTCTGGGAACCAATATTAAGCGCGATAGTCGCCTTTGAGTTGGACATAATGTTTTTTGAAAAATCGTTAAATACTACAATGAGTTACCATTAATCGAGTGCTTTGATTTCAGCATAACGATCCCACCATAGAATCCTAAATGGAGTTTCACTCTTGTTGAGCAAAGGGATCTTATCAAAAGCAACGAGCCCGGCTGCATTCCACCAACCCGGCTTACCCTTAGATGAAAACAAACCTGAATCCTTAACTGGCACAGTGCCGTTGACGATGATCTCACCACCTACATGGGAAAGGATGCTCTTACCAGCACGCTCACGGCCACTGATACGCTTAATGGAATTAGGCGAAAGGTAAACAGAAGTGTAGACATCTTCTCCTACTGGCACATTCACGTGCTCGATTTCTTTTTTAAGAAGCAGGAAGCCTTTACCTTGTGGATTCTCGATAGCGACATACCAACGAACGGTAACAGAATCGACGAACTTCTCATCCGAATTAGAAGCCTGAACTCTGAACTTCACCTCAGCTTCGAGCCAGTCCTTGGATCTGAATGACTTCTGGCTACCTCCAAGATCTGGCGACAGGATATCATCAAAGTCAGGCTTACCCATATCTAATTTATATTGCTGAGCTGTTGCGGTGTCTGCGCCTATCGCAAAACATGCTATGACAGCGGCCAGTAGTAATTGGTGGTATAAGTGTTTCATAAAAATAAAATAGTTATGCACTCTAGTATTTCAAAACATCGATTGACCAGCAGAAAGATGATAAGACCCTCTTTTTTATCAAACAAAAATCAACCAAACACCAAAGAGACAAATCCCCCTTCACTAAAAAGCCACAATACTAAATATCTCACTTGTGAATCCCCGCACTCTATGGTTTCTAAAGGTCATACATGGCTAAGCCTCAAAAGACAGCAATCGAACCAACTCGCGCCGCTGATTTCCCAGAGTGGTATCAACAGGTAATACGTGGAGCAGATCTCGCAGAGAATTCTGAGACACGAGGATGTATGGTAATCAAGCCATGGGGCTACGGCATCTGGGAGCTCATTCAACAGCAACTAGACGCTCGATTCAAGGCTACAGGGCACCAGAATGCCTACTTCCCCATGCTCATCCCCCTCTCTCACTTAGAGAAAGAAGCGGGACATGCCGAGGGCTTTGCTACAGAATGTGCTGTCGTAACTCACCACCGCCTAGAGGCAGAAAAGCAGGATGACGGCAGCGTGAAGATGATCCCGACAGGCAAGCTGACCGAGCCCTACGTCATACGCCCTACATCAGAAACGATCATTGGCTCTGCCTTCTCCCGCTGGGTCGAGTCATACAGAGACCTTCCTCTACTTATCAATCAGTGGGCTAACGTCATGCGCTGGGAAATGCGCCCTCGTCTCTTCCTTAGAACTGCTGAATTCCTATGGCAAGAAGGTCACACCGCTCACGAAACACAGGAAGAAGCCAAGCAAGAGGCATCCACCATCCACGAGCTTTACGAAGAATTCCTCCGTGACCACCTAGCGATTCCCGTCATCGCAGGCGAGAAAACCGAAGCCGAGCGATTCCCCGGTGCAGACGCCACCCTCACGGTAGAGGCTATGGTGCAGGATAAGAAGGCTATCCAGGCCGGAACATCGCACTACCTTGGAACTAATTTCTCCGAAGCACAGGACATCAGCTTTACAGGTCGTGATGGCAACAAGCAGTTTGCCCATACCACATCATGGGGCGTATCCACCCGCCTCATCGGCACACTCATCATGGCTCACTCCGATGATGACGGCCTGATACTCCCTCCCCGAGTAGCTCCTTATCAAATCATCATTGTCCCCGTGACACCCAAAGAAGACTCTCGCGACGCCATCATTGATGCCTGTCAGGCTCTAGCCGCAGTGCTTCGCCGCGATCTTAGCTACGACGGCACACCGCTGCGCGTCCACGTTGACACCCGCGATACTGGGGGTGGTGCCAAGAAATGGGAATGGGTCAAAAAAGGTGCTCCAATCCGTATTGAAATAGGCCCGCGTGATCTAGAATCAAGTAAGGTATGCCTTCAGCGCCGAGACGAAGGACCTATGGAGAAGCACTTCATCCCGAAAGAGGACTTCATCCGCAATGCCGCTGAAACACTGCAAGAAATCCACAACAACTTGCTAGCACGCGCCACTGAGCTTCGTGATGGTAATATTAATGGCAGCGAGAGCCTTGAGCACTTTGAAAGCCACTGGGAGAACGAAGATCCAGGCTGGCTTCTCACCCCATGGGCTGGCAGCAGAGAAGAGGAAGAGGAACTTTCTAAAAAGCACAAAATCACCGTCCGCTGCATGCCTCTCGACAAGCAATCAGAGGAAGCCCTCCCCTGCATTCTCACTGGTAATCTAACCACCAAACGCGCTCTATGGGGCCGCAGCTACTAGCTTTTAGAAGCTTATTTTCAAACAGCCTTAAATACGAAAGATCCCAACTCATGTATTTAATGCTTTCGACATCACTCAAAAACCACCTATCATACTAATTCAATATGGGTATTTTCAATAAACCAAAACTCAAAGGACAAGGAAGCAAACGCGACTCAATGCCTGATGATCTCTGGACGAAATGTAGCGACTGCGGCGAGCTCCTGCACACACTTGACCTCAAGCAGAACCTCAATGTCTGCCCGAAATGTGGCCATCACTTCCTGATGAACTCACGTGACCGCATCCAGCTCATCGCTGATGCTGGCAGTTTTCAAGAAATTGACGCTGGCTTATTTTCACAAAACCCACTCGGATTTGACAAATATGAAAATAAGATCTCCATGCTCAGAGCCAAGGCTGATCTTAATGACGCCGTTGTCACAGGCTCACTCGATATCGGAGGAAAGCCTGCCATGATTGCCGTCATGGACTTCAAGTTCTTCGCAGGGTCTATGGGATCAGTTGTGGGAGAGAAGATCACTCGTGCCATCGAGCAGGCGACCGCTCAAAAACGCGCCATTATCATCGTATCATCCTCATCAGGAGCACGTATGCAAGAAGGCATGCTCTCCCTCATGCAAATGGCCAAGACATGCGGCGCGCTAGCACGCCACTCCGAAGCCAAGCTTCCCTATATCTCACTGATGACTCACCCCACTACAGGCGGAGTCACCGCTTCCTTTGCAACGATTGGTGACATCAACCTCGCCGAGCCTAAGTGCATGATTGGCTTTGCCGGTCCACGTGTTGTGAAAGAAACTACCCACCAGGATCTCCCTCCAGGATTTCAGACTGCTGAATTCATGGTCAAACACGGCCTTGTCGACAGCATTGTGCCACGAAGCCAGCTCAGGACCAAGCTCACACAGCTCCTTGGCTACATGCTTCCATAAGCCTTAGCAAATGACCTACGACGAAGCCATTGATTGGCTCTACTCCACTCAGAAATTCGGCATTAAGCTAGGGCTCGAACAGCCCCGAAAACTGCTAAGAGAGAGCCTTTCACTACCCAAACAAGGCGTCAAAGTCATCCACGTAGCAGGAACCAATGGCAAAGGTTCCACCTGCGCTATCATCGACTCTCTCGCCAGGGCGTGCGGAGTAAAAACTGGTCTCTTCACCTCTCCGCACCTCATTGACTACCGAGAGCGTATTCAAATCGGGGGAGTCCACATCCCTGAGCAGAAAGTCGCCGACATACTCACTGCACTCAGAGAACAAGTCGCCGACTGGGAATTCCACCCCACTTTCTTTGAGCTTACTCTAGCCGTTGGCATGAGCTACTTTCGCCAGCAAGAGTGCGAGCTCATCATCCTAGAAACAGGCATGGGAGGCACAATGGACGCCACCACTGCAGTGCCAGCAGATCTAGCTGTCATCACCCCTATTGCCATGGATCACTCCGAGTGGCTAGGTGCCAATCTCGCAGAAGTTGCCTCACAAAAGGCAGGCATTATCGTTGCGCATAAACCTGTCATTTCAAGTCAGCAAGAACCTGCTGCGCAGGGTGTCATCGAGCAATTCGCCAATGAACTCTGCAGCCCACTCGAATTCATCACAGAGCCTCTCGAAGGATACAGCATTGGTATGCTGGGGCTACACCAGAAGCAGAACGCCGCCCTCGCCGTCCATGCCGCCCACCAAATAAATCTCCCCTTGTGCTACGATGTGGTGAAATCAGCACTCAACAATGTTAGCTGGCCCGGTAGATTCGAGCGCATCGAAGGAACCGAGCTCATCCTTGATGGCGCTCATAATCCACACGCAGCCACGGCACTGGTAAACACCTGGAAGCAAGAATACCCCGACCAAAAAGCCAATCTTATCTTCGGCGCACTTGAGGAGAAGAATACCAATAAAGTCCTTGCTATCCTCGCTGAGATCGCACACCACATTCACCTCGTGCCGATTGACTCGCCACGTGCTCTCAGCCCAGAAGCACTAGCCGCAGCGCTACCTGAGAATCCCCCGCCGCACACCATCTATAAGAGCTTAGAAGACGCACTCACTACCCAGCGTCCACTAGCACTGATTACAGGTTCCCTATTTCTCGTCGGGCAAGCCCATGCTTATCTTTCAAAAACCAGCACTCGACCGAGTGCCCAATAACCCACCTATCTAACAACATGATATTCCAATCACTACTACGCCGCAGCGAAATCGGCGCTAACTCCTACCTACTAGAACTAGGTGGTAAGCGCATCATCCTCGACTCTGGGATGCACCCCAAGGAAGAGGGTCTCGACTCACTGCCTAACCATAACGAGCTCGAATACAACAGTATCGACTCTATCTTTGTCTCTCACTCACACCTCGACCACTCAGGCTCACTACCTGTGCTCATGCGTGACCAGCCGAAGGCAAATGTCTACATGACACCTGCGACAACGAAACTCGTCGACGCCCTACTCCACAACTCTGTTAACGTCATGGAGAGTAAGCGTATCGAACTCGGCATCACTGACTACCCGTTCTACGACCACCGTGAGCTCGATGACTTTGAAGAGCGCTGGCGCGCCTTTAAGTATCAAGTGCCTATTAATCTCGGCAACGGTGTCAAAGCCACCTTCTACGATGCAGGACATATTCTCGGCTCAGCAGGCATTATGCTTGAGGGCGATGATCAGCGCCTTTTCTACACAGGTGATGTGCAGTTTGAGGACCAAACACTCATCCCAGGTGCAAGCTTACCAGAAGACGACATCGACGTATTAGTCGTGGAAACAACACGTGGAGCATCCCCTCGTATCGAGACCTACTCACGTGCTGAAGAAGAGCTGAAATTTGCTAAGTCTATCAATGACTGCCTACAAAATGGAGGATCAGTCCTCGTGCCTGTCTTTGCCATGGGTAAGACCCAAGAGGTCATGACGATGATCAACCGCTTCAAAAAAGAAGGCCTCATCCCAGATGCTCCTGTCTACATCGGTGGACTCAGCACTAAGATGACCGTGATTTTTGACGAATTTGCCAACAGCACACCACGTAACCAGCCAGGATTCCGCATCCTTAAGGATATGGAAGTGAAAACAGGAGGCCGCAAGAAAAAGCGCGTTCCTATCACCTACCAGCCAGGCTGCATCTACGCCCTTTCAAGTGGCATGATGACTGAGAAGACCGTATCCAATGGCTTTGCGAGAAACTTCATCAACAACCCCAAAAACTCACTCCTCTTCGTAGGTTACGCCGATCCAGACTCACCCGCCGGCCACATCCGTAAGGCAAGCAAAGGTGACATGATCAACCTCGATTCGGAGCAGCCACCAGTGCAGTTTAACTGCCCAATGGAGGTATTTGACTTCTCTGGTCACGCCACACGTGATGACATTCTCGACTACATACTACGAGTCAATGCCAAGACCAATGTGCTTGTGCATGGTGACATCGAGGCGGCCAATTGGTTTGCCGAGCAAATCGCAGAGAAAATGCCAGAGAGCAAGGTCATCATCCCTGCCCCTGCCATGAAATACAATCTATAAGAACTAATAGCGGGCTTGATCAACAAGCTGCTCTATTAGCACTCATTATCACCGCAAGTAGCCAACGGCTGCTTGCGGTTTTTTACGTAAGCTTTGGCCATCCATACTGAACTGAGTATGGGCTTCTTAGAAATCTAGACTAAAGGCCCTCGAATCGCGCCCGCTTGCCCGGAGCTGCTCTTGGCGCACTAGCGGGATATCCTCGATCTTGATCTCCTGATACCCAAGCTTCTCTTGGAAAAATGCAGCCACCCTATTAGTCAGAGAGAATACCCTGCTTAGACCTATAGCTTTAGCATGCTGGTGAACATAGCTAACTAGCTCAGAAGCGTAACCTTGCCCCTCATGACTCTGCTTCACGTAGAGACATGCCACCTCTCCCGTGGATGTTCCCTCATACTGGTAGAGGGCTACACTACCGACCACGTTACCATCGATCTCCATGACGAAGTAATCCTGCAGCTGACTCTCGATTTCAGCGTAATAGCGGGGCACTAAATGAGCATTTCTCACCGACCGACCAATCATGCCTAAAAGTTCGACGATATCCTCCTCCCTGATAGCACGAACCACGCGGTAACTATCGGCGTAAATCATCGTGCCTACACCTTCATTAGAAAAAAGCTCGGAAAGAAGCACTCCAAAATCAGCCCCATCAAGCACGTGAACACGTGCAATGCCAGTATTACAGGCGGCAGCACTAGCAAGTAGTAGCGAGCTCGCACCCTCACCAATATCAGCTGCGGGTATAGCGCCCACAGGTAATCGCTCCCCTTCTCCCTGTAGATAGATTAGTTTCTTCGCCGAAAGACGGCAGGCAAAGCTAATGAGCTCCGCTGAAAAGACCTCTTCTGTAGGGATACTCACTACTGTAGCTTGGCCACGCTTAAGAGACGAAGCCACCTCTATGGCAGGAGTTAATAGATTCTGCTCACTGTGACAGAACTTCAGCTCGACCTCAGCAGCCCGATCAAGAAGAACCTCCTTACTATGAAGTGTGCTAGCAATCACCAGCTGCACCCCGATGTTTTGTAAGGCGAGCAGATCAAGCATTGTCTCAGCAAGTGCTGCCACAGGAGTATCTACAATGATCACAAATACCTTCCCGCCAAACTGGGGAACATACTGCAAGAGACCTCTGACATCACCACAAGACATAGTAATTTACTAATGAGTAACGGATAGATGAGCTTGCTCTGGAACGAGTGTTTTCCACCTCTCATCACCTGCATCAATCATCCTCTGCACGTCACGTCCTGTGCAGCATAATAATTCTCTGTCACTACACTCAATAGAGCTGATCAGGCCTGCTTCTAAAAAGTGCTGATAAAGAGACTGGAAACCCTCAGGTGCTCTGAAATTCTCAGCTGTGACGAGCTCATTAGATTTACGTATTTGCCAAGGATAGACGTAAAGTGAGAGCTCATGCTTAAAGAGTCGACCAAAGGACTCAAGAATACCCCCAGCAAGATTCTCTGACCATTTCTCTTTAAACAACTCATTGAGCAAGCCGATACTCAGAACAATACCCACAGGACTTGTCGTATAGCGGCTCAGGTAGGTAGCAATACGATGGAATTCTGGGCACTTAGATACTAGCACGGTCTTACCCAATGCTTGCAGTGCATCTGCACGGTCAATAAACGCCTGATGATCAATCTCACCATCTTCCGCCTTGTCATCTGCCCTTAGCAAATTATTCATCGATATTTCGCATATCTCGATGGTCTTATCCTTTGACTCATCAGGAAGATCTCTTTGGAAAGCTTCACGAGTCTGCTGAATCATATCAAGGTGTAGGTTCGTCACTGGATCGAAGCTACCGCGAAGTAGAATAATCGGCTTTTTATAAAGTGCCTCAGCTGGCTGGACTACCTCACCACTGGGCAAGAACATCGCGGCATCGGTCAGGCCACTAGTTACCAGCTCGAGGTGACACAGGCGGTTATCCACTGACTTGAATCCCTCACCACTAAATTTCAACATATCGACCTCTACGCGCCAGCGAGTGAGACCGTCCATTAATGACTTGGTGAAATCGGTAAGGTCATCACGATGGTAAAATGCCGCGTAAATGAGATTCAGACCAATCATGCCTAATGCTTCCATCTGATCTACGTTCTCCTCATCGAGCAAACGCACGTGCATGAGAATCTGGCACGGCTCGTCTTCAGGCTTCAGCTGAAAGTGAATGCCCATCCAGCCATGACACTCACCCGTATCCTTATAACCACGGGCTCTTACGGTATTACTAAAGCTAAAAAATGTAGATTGCTTACCGCGAGCCTCCTGCAAGCGCTCCACGAGCAAAGCGTATTCATACTCCATCATGGCACTTACTCTAGCGCGTGAGACATAGCGCTGAGATTTACCGTAGATAGCGTCACTCATCGTCATATCATAAGCCGAAATCGTCTTAGCCACAGTGCCAGCACTAGCCGACGCACGGAAAAACCAATTAGCCACCTCTTGACCAGCGCCAATTTCAGCAAATGTTCCATACTTCTCCTCATCAAGGTTGATGCGAAGGGCTTTGTCATAGCTTGAATATACTTTCCTCTTGTCCATTATTTTAAATTATTTTTTTGATTCTTCTCTCACGTTTCACTCGACTACTAGCAGCCTCCGTGCCGATGTTATGGCTCGGCAACATCTAGCCAGTCTGCGCGGACTAACTCTTTAATAAGTAGTTGGTTTTGCAGCTTCGACTCTTCTGGATACTGCATTCGAAGAGTCAACTGCATCGACCTCCTTCTACGCAGATCAGCAAGGACACTAGAATCCGTCACTAAGTCCCTTAAAATATAGCCATAAGTGGTAGCATGTTCTTCACCTTGTTCCACTTTCAGGCATAACCATTTCTCTTCATCTACATAGTCACCACCATAGTAGTAAGCCTCTTTACAGGTGAGCCTCATTAACTGTGCCTCTCTGGGCTTTTCCTCAAGATACTCGGCCCAAGTCATCTCTGACCACCCGACTAGACTCTCCCAATGAAGCTGACATTGACCTGTATCCTTCTCAAAATACAGATTAAGATAAAGGGTCTTTGGTAACACACCTGAATCCACTCGGGCTCTGATCACATCACTGTCAGAATCCTCTCCTAGGATAATGACCTCTGAGCTCTTAATCTCCACAGACTCCCAAGTATGTTCTTGATAATAACGCTCCATCTTGGGAGCCGTCAGATCAGAATGCACCACCATCGAGCTGATAGCAGAAACTTCCGTTTGTGCGTAAAAATCGCTAACAAAGCGTGTCAGCTTCTCGTTCATAACTTTGCGCTCAGCTTCAGACATTTCTGGCTCGGCACTCTCAGCCTCGCTAGCACTAATAGACACCAGTGGAGCATCCGCTTCAGAAGTGCTATTACCCACAACTCCAATAGTCTCTGGCTCGGAACCTTCACCTGGGCGCCCTGTTAGCATATGGGCAAATAAAGCAATGAAAGCTATAGCGCCAAGCACAGGAGCTACTTTGGATATGAATATACGCAATCTTCTAGCCGCACTACCAGAGCCTCTAGACTGAGCAGCCAAAACGTCGTCATCATCTTCCCCATCGACAGGATCAATTACATCACTGGCATCAGAAACAGTATTCTTGCTTGTATTAAAAATACTATCACAAGCAGGACAAACCACCGCCTCACCTAACTGTCCAAATCGAATACGTGTTACAAACCTGCAAACAGGGCAGATTAACCCAGTCCATTTTTGCTTTTCATTGATAAGATCAGACACCCCAGAAGACTGCTCTATACCCTAGTAAAAGACAAGTAGTTATCAAAATTATCGCCCTAGCAATCCAAGACTTACCTACTCCTCATAAATCTTGATCCTCCTAGGACGATCAAGCTTAATGGTAGCACCGTAGCCCGTTTCATCTAACTCACCGAAAATAACCTCATCGCGCATACTTGGCGCCATGTAATCTCTGGGTGCAAAGTCTGGCTGCTCTGAGCCATATGGATCAGCACCCAGAAGAACTGAGCTCTGAGGTTGAATAGGCACAGAGTGAGACTGATTGACCAGCTCCACAGCGGACACCAGAGCATCATCATCGACCTTCTTGCCGAAATTAACCCCATGATAATCGCAGCCTTTCTTTGGTTCACGCCCCAGTAGAAAAAATTCGCTGTAAGAAGTCGATCGGTAAGACTCAGCCCCCGTGATTTCATTTCGGAAATAATCCTTACAGTATCTCGTCTCCTTGAGACCCGAATGCTTACAGACACGCACCGACACCACTCTCTCAGGAACAGCGATAGGCTCATTAGGCAAAATCTCATTAGCGGCCTTCATTACATCTAACCAAGAAGGCATGACTGTATCCCTACTAAATGCACCCGGATAAATAGGCGTTCTTGAACCATCCAAAAAGCCCATCCACATACCACAGGTGACCCCGCCATTATATCCGACAAACCAATTATCAGCAAAGTCAAAGGTTGTCCCTGACTTACCGGCAATACCACTGCCCAAGGTTTCTTTTTGCCCCTGCTCAAGTCCCACACCATTGGCTAGTGAGCCCTCCAGCAGGGTATGCATTAGATACGCATTCTCCTTAGCCATTACACGGCGCTTAGGTGCCTTTGTCTCCACTTCATAACGCGACTTACCACTAATATCGACGATCCTATCGATAAAATAAGTCGACTTCACCATGTGCCCTTGGTTCGGGAACGTCGTATACGCTCTGACCAGCTCTGGGATCGACGCCGCACTCGTTCCCACTAGGAGTCTTGGCAGTGCCTTTTCGCCTTTCAAACCCATCCCCAGCCTACTCGCAGTAGCAGCGACCTCGGATATACCTACCTTAGTTCCCAGCCTCACAGAAGCCGCTATCTTAGATGTCTCAAATGCACGCCTGAGGGTAATCGGCCCCTCATAAATAGGAGTCAGTGTCTCCATTCCCCACTCACCGAGAATCCCCTCGCGTCCATCGACCATCACTGAGCGGTTATCCATAGGCCCGTCCTCAAGACGAAGAACTGGAGACTTCCCCTTTTCAATAGCCGTAGCGTAGACAAAGGGTAAAAAGGCTGTGCCTAATGGTTTCCTACCTGATTTCACGAAATCATACTGACTGTGAGTAAAGTCACGCCCACCCACATAAGCAAGAATTGAGCCGTTTCGGTTATCGACCATCATACCCACGCCCTGTAGATATTTGGGGGATCCATCAGACCTGCGGTATGATTCATAAAGAGGATGCTGGTAGCCCTTTCTCTGCTCAACGGCCGTAAGACCCTGCTGCAAACTTTTTTCCATTTCACGCTGAACGTCGAGATCAATAGTGGTGTAAATCTTAAACCCACCTTCAGTAAGAGCTGTCTCACCTAAGAGCTTACGCACCGAGCCAGCAACCCGCTCATAGAGGTGGGAAGTCCCTCGTCTAATCGGCTTAGGGTCGATCACAACAGGCTTCTCCATGAGAGAGATACCCTCAGCCAAAGAGAGCATTTCCTCTGCCACTAGGCGCTTGAGCACCTGATTTCTCGCTTTTTTATTCTGCTCTAAGCTATTGAGCGGAGAGATTCGAGTCGGATTCTTAATACAGCCCACCAATGAAGCACACTCAGAAACGGTCAAATCGATCGGCTCTTTTCCGAAATAACCCAGAGAAGCTGAGCGAATACCATAAAAACCACTACCAAAAGGAATACGATTTAGATAAAATTCTAAAATCTCACGTTTACTGTATTCATCCTCGATACGCATTGCCAGATACGCCTCCACGGCCTTACGGGCAAGACCTCCCTCAC
Organism: Akkermansiaceae bacterium; assembly: GCA_023301645.1. Lineage (GTDB taxonomy): Bacteria > Verrucomicrobiota > Verrucomicrobiia > Verrucomicrobiales > Akkermansiaceae > Oceaniferula. The sequence goes on along the minus strand of JALZUH010000086.1, from coordinate 7,100 downwards.
CACGCTTATCTGCCTCTTCTTTCAGGTGAAATGCATTACGAGCTAGCTGCTGGGTCAGAGTGCTCGCACCCTGCGTTTGTCTACCAGCCCTGAAGTTCAAGTAAACCGCTCTTAAAATCCCCTGACGGTCGACACCATCATGCGTAAAAAACCGCTGATCCTCACCCGAAACCAGTGCATTGATCATATTATCAGGCACCTTATCAATACTGATTTTATCTCTATTTTCGACAAAGATGCGTCCAATTTCCCGTCCCTTTTTATCAAGAATCAAGCTCTTCACCTCCACATCATCGATCCCCGACAGATCATACTCCTCAGCACGATCACGATACGGCAAAGCCACAATCGTATAAACAACGTAAGCAATCACAAGCAACAGCAAGGAAAGAATTACAAAGCCAATAAACCATTTAGATTTAAAAAAGCTCCTCTTGCTACTCTTGTTCGTTTTATTGGAATTCTTATTACCCATCAGATTTATTCAATTAAAGAGCGCCATGCTTACCAATGATTACTACCAATAATCACTCATAAAACCATGCACAATCTTCTCACAGAGAAGGCCTTACATAACCTTAGAGCGACACAATGGCAACCCCAGCTTTTAGCTCTCTCCTATACGGCAAAATACTCCAGCAACCAACTCCAGCATGACCTAAAGAACCCCAAACGCTCACCCATCCATAGGAGGAACCCCATTCAGCATGCTAAAAATGGAAAAAAGGAAAAATAGTGCCTTTTCTCGCGGCTATGCTTTGACAAATACAGCGAGCACAACTAAACGGCGTCATGGCGAATCAACGTATTCTAGTATCAGATCCGATTTCTAATGTAGGGGTAGAGCTTCTTAAGAACCATCCAGACCTAGATGTCGACGTAAACACAGGGCTTGCACCTGACGAGCTACTTAAAATCATCCCTGATTATGACGGACTCATCATTCGCTCGCAGACTAAGGTCACCCCCGAAGTGCTCGCAGCTGCTACTAAGCTCAAGTGTGTTGGCCGTGCAGGCGTAGGAGTTGACAACGTCGACCGCGCAGCTGCCACCAACAACGGTGTCATCGTCATGAATACACCTACAGGGAACACCATCTCTACCGCTGAGCTAGCATTCACCCTCATGCTCTCTGCCGCACGAAATATCGGCACAGCCCATGCAGAAGTCCTCAAAGGTGAATTCCCAGCCGCGCGTAAAGCCTACAAAGGTATCGAGATCAACGAAAAGCGCCTAGCCGTCATCGGAATGGGCCGCATTGGAGCTGAGTTTGCCAAGCGCGCTCAGTCATTTGGCATGAAGATCGTCGCCTTTGACCCATTCCTCACCCAAGCTCGTGCTGACCAGCTCAAAGTAGAGCTCGCAGCCAGCCCAGATGAAGCACTCACAGGAGCCGACTTCGTCACCCTCCACGTGCCACTCACAGATGACACCAAGCACATCATCAATGCAAAGCGTCTCGCGCTCATGAACCAAGGTGCCATTGTCGTAAACTGCGCACGCGGTGGACTCATCGACGAGCCAGCGCTCAAGGCAGCCATCCTTTCAGGTCACATTGCAGGATGTGGTTTAGACGTCTACGAGGAAGAGCCACCATCAGCCGATCACATCCTCTTTGACCTACCTAAGCACGTATCCTTCACACCACACCTCGGAGCATCCACTAATGAAGCTCAAGAAAACGTCGGTATTCAGGTAGCTGAGCAAATCCGCGACTTCCTCACCACTGGTGAGATTCGTAATGCCATCAACATGCCTTCCCTCGATGCAGCAGCACTCGAAGAAATCGGCGGCTACCTCGACCTTTCTACATCTCTTGGTAAGTTCCTCGCTAAGCTAGGGCCAGCTAATCCTGACTCACTTCGCATTTCATACCACGGCGAGCTAGGTAATAAAGACACCTCACTCATCTCACGCACAGCCCTCACTGGCTACCTCGAAGCTGCCCGTGCAGACGGACAGGTAAACATCGTCAACTCTACAGCAGTAGCAGCGGACATGGGTCTTGAGATCATCGAGTCCACTATCAATGCACAGACAGAATACTCTGAGCTTATCGTAGCCGAGCTTACTAAAGACGGGAAGAAATTCCGTGTTGCCGGAACCATCATCGGGCAGTCACCACGCATCGTAGAAATCGACCACCTTTACGTCGACACCAACATCAAAGGAAACTTCCTCATTGTTCGCAATGATGACCGCCCGGGTATTGTAGGCGTGCTAGGAACTACTCTTGGCGCTGCTGGACTTAATATCGCCAACCTCTCCCTAGCTAGAAATAGTGATGCAGGTAATGCTCTCAACGTCATCGAGCTCGATAACGCAGCATGCACAGAAACCATCCAATCCATCGCCTCAGCAGAAGGTGTTATCTCAGTCACATCCGTAGAAATCTAGCCATTATGCGGAATTTACCAGAAATGTCCTTTACAGAGCATTCAAACTAGGTATTTTCCGCGTCTCGGCATCAGCCATCACCTTTTTAATATTACATTATCATGAAAGTTCTCTCATCACTCCTATCCATGAAGTCACGCCACGAAGACTGCCAAGTCGTTAAGCGCAAAGGCACACTTTATGTTATCTGCAAGAGCAACCCTAAGTTCAAAGCTCGTCAGGGCGCGACTAAGGGCACACGCCTCAGCAAAAAGGGCGTTAAGTAATCTTACTTAAGATCACGCTCAGTAACGTTTCAAATACGTTAAACAATTTAATAACTCTTCCTGTGTCATCACAGCGAAGAGTTTTTTTGTGCCCTTTTGTAGCGCACTTATACAGCCTCAGCTCAGAAGAGTGATCCGCAGAGTCGAGAACCTTGAAGCAATCAACTAAACAGGCAGCTTGATCACAAAGGAAGTCTCCACGCCAGGTATCGAAATCACCCCGATACTACCCCCATGAGCTTCGACAGCACGAGTCACGATGGAAAGACCTAGCCCCGTGCCCTTAATGGTATTTTGCGAGTGATGCTTCTCCACTCGATAAAAACGCTTGAAAACATACGGCAAGTCAGCAGCAGGAATACCCACTCCATTATCACTGACAACCAACTTGATATGATCCGCCTCTAGCTCAGCTCTGACATTAACAACCAATGGCGAGTCCTGATTTTGTTTAAGCGCATTCTCCACCAGATTAAAGAACACCTGTAACCAGTAGAACTTATCACCGACAATTTCTAAATCGGAAGGATTCACCTCAATGTGGACGACCGCCCCCTGTTTCGCTATGACCGACTCCAAGCGATCCCTTACATCATGCAAACAAGGCGTGATGGCAAAAGCGCTCTTATCCAGAGTCACCCCGTCACCTGATTCCATCTTTGAAATCATCAGCATGTCCTCTATGAGCATCGACATCCTTTGGCCATGCTTACTCATCGTAGTGAGAAATTTACGAGCCATCTCTGGCTCCTCCACCACATCATCCTCAAGTAAGTTCTCCAAATACCCATTAATAATTGCCATCGGAGTGCGCAGCTCGTGAGAAGCATTAGCTACAAAGTCGCGTCGCACCTGCTCAGCCTGATATTCCAGTGAAACGTCTCGTATAACCACCCGTGTCATGCTCTCTCCATAGCCATCCATAGGTGCCGCATCAATCAACCAGCAGCTCATCACTTGATCACCGACAGCCCCCAGTGGAGCGTAGGTAGAATTTAAAGTCACATGCTCTACCATATGCTGCTTGGTCTCGATACACTTCATGATCGCCGTCGATAGCTGATCATTTAAAAATGCCTCCATCACACTGCGCCCAATGAGCTGGCGGTCTTTGACGATATTCTTAGCTGCCTTGTTGGCAAAGACAATCTGGCTCGTCTCATCGACCTGCAAAAAAGCATCACTGAGTGCGTCCAGTAGCTGATCACGCTGCTTCAGTAACTGCTTATGCTCGCCCTTAGCCTTACTTTCCTGAGCCATACGTGACGCGTCAGCCTTCCTGCCCTGCTTTCGCAGCGCGGCTACCAGCACGATAATAACGATAACTAATGTAATTTCTAAAATCAAAACTCCTCCTTTGAATACGCACTAATCACTCGCCACATTAACTCGGTAGCCTACGCCCCGGACAGTCTCTACCACCTCGGCGCACTCTCCGAGCTTTTTTCTCAATCTCTTCATATGCGTATCTAGCGTTCGACTATGAGCATCACCGCTATAGCCCATCACCTCCAGTAAGATATCGTTACGATCCTGCGCCCTATTTTTGCGCTCACAGAGATACATCAGCAGCTTGAACTCGGTCGAAGTCAAGTCCACCTCCTGCCCATCAACATAGAAAAGCAATGAATTTTTCATAAACAAAAAAGGCCCACATCGCAGCTCTGAGCCACTAGCCACTTTACTGGTGCGCTTCAGCAGATTCTTCACACGCAGCACTAGCTCCTTCGGGCTAAATGGCTTGGTCATGTAATCATCCACACCCAAGTCCAAGCCCGCAATCTTATCCTCAGTCTGACCACGTGCTGTCAGCATGATCACTGGTATTTTTCGCGTAGCAGCATCCTTGAGCAACTCCTTATAGACAGCCATGCCATCCATTCCCGGAAGCATGAGATCCAAAACGATCAAATCAGGCAAAAACCGCCTCGCATCCGCCAAGCCCACAAGCCCGTCATTAGCGATAGCAACATCGTATTCGTGTCGCTTAAGATTATAAGCAATCAGATCTGCTACATCTCGCTCATCCTCAATTACCAGTATTTGTTGTCTGCTCATACTACTTATTTACTTCTAATAGAAAAGATTCATAGCCATTCTACTACCTACTGTAGATACAGCAAACGTGACATATTCGACACAATCACCATCCTATGTGTCAACATTGTAACATTTCATTCTTTGAAGATCCACCCTCACCTCATTATAAACTTTCATCAATGAGCTGCTAGCCACCTCATTATGCACGCAACTCTTAATCAACCAACACAACAAAGTCATTACTATGAAACTACTCACATCACTCGCAATCGCTAGCCTTGCCCTTGTAGCAGGAGTTCAAGCGCAGACTAAGCTCGTCATCAAAGGTTCTGATACCCTTGGTGCCAAAATGGTTCCTCAACTTGCAGAAGCCTATAAAGCAGCTGGAAACAACGTAAGCTTCGAAATCGCCGCTGAAGGATCATCCACATGCTTCACATCACTACTCGGCGGCACTGCTGACTTTGGCATGTCATCACGTGGCATTAAGTCATCTGAAAAGGACAACTTCGCCTCATCTGGCAAAGAAGCCCTCGAGCACGTAGCTGGAGTCGACATGATCGCCGTTATCGTCAATGAAGCCAATGGAGTAAAAAACCTCACTAAAGAACAAGTCGAAGGCATCTTCACAGGAAACATCACCGACTGGTCAGAAGTAGGAGGTAAAGCAGGCACGATTAACGCCTACACACGTAACACCTCATCAGGAACCTACAAAACATTCCAGAAACTCGCCATGGACAAAAACGACTACGGCGAAAACACCCAGAAAATGGCTGGTAACGAGCAAATTTCTCAAGAAGTAGCGAAAGACACCAATGGCATCGGTTACGTAGGTCTTGCTTACGTTGGTGGTGACGGCATCGCTTCAGCATCAATCGACGGCGTGCAACCTACCCCAGAGAATGCTTCTGAATACGCACTTTCTCGCAACCTTTACTACTACACACTCGGCGAGCCTACAGGTGAAGCTGCTAAGTTCCTCAAGTGGGCGATGACAGCACCTGAAGCTGCTACCATCATCAACAAAGTAGGCTTTATTGCCCCTACTGCTAAGTAACACTTCGTGACAAGATAGCGAAAGTCACATTCAGCGACTGAGTTCTCAAACGACTCGATCTCATCATTGCGCTGCACAATTATGATTGTGCAGCGCATTTTTCATGCCTTAAATCTCTCAAGCCTCCCCTCTCTCTCTCTTTCACTTTCCCTTTCATTTGACTGGTATCCACCATTATGAAGAACAAGGCAGATCACAACAACTCCGAGCACAAGCTCAACTCAAGCTCCGACTCCAATTCTAGTCGTAGCTCTAATCCTTTCCCCGCCGAATCAGGATTCAGAATCCTCGGAATAGGTAAGCAAGAAGCCATCAAGTATTTCTTTGGTGGTAATGCCACAATTGCCATCTTGGTAATTGCGCTCATCATTGGCTTCCTTGTTTTCCACTCTGCTAATTTCTTCCCACAATACCGTAGTAACCTCGAACTCTACCGCAAATCCGGACAAGAATTCGTCGACTACTCATCGACTCAGCTCGATGCCCAAAAAGAACTAAAGTCACTCACCATCCAAGCTCGTGCATACGAGATAGAAGAACGACTAGGAGCTATCTATCGCGTAAGCTCAGTCCACAGTGATCTCAAGGCACAAACCCTTAACCAAATCTCCACAGAGCGCAAAAACTACAAGCGCACCAAAGGCAAATTAGAAACCGCGCTATCATCGGCACCAAAGGCAGAAAACACGTCTACCACGCCAGCTGCAGAGGCTAGCTCAGCAGTTCAATCAGCACAAATCGCCTACGACCAAAGCCTCGAAGCGCTCCGAAGTGCTGCTACCCAAGCCACCAACAAGCTCAACTACTCCGACCTCTCTAATCGCCTCTGGAAAACCGATGAAAAATACCTCCAGCCGATACGTGACTCGATCGTAGAAAATATCATCACGGGAAAGACCACCCAGTTCATCAAGGACATACAGGCTCAAGAAGCCACAGAAACAGCTAAAGTTGATCAACTCCCGTTCATCACCCAGCTCGACGAAGCTCACTCATCATTTAACGCCCCCCTATTAGGCTTTAATAAATACGTCAGCAAGCTACGTAAAATCGCCTCTGAAAACAAAGCTCAAGCCGTGCACTACGCCAGTGCCGAGGCGAAAAAAGCAGCCCTCATCACCGGTGCCAAAATCGCCACCTCAGACGAGCTCAGAAAACGTAAAGAACTCGAAGTCGAGCGTATCCTCCTTATCGAGCCAGCCTACGACGTATTAAACAAGCCCTTCTACGCAGCCCTAGCCAAGCACGAACCGCTACATGCAAGCATGATAGAGAGCAATCAAGCAGGCTTTGCCAAAACCCCCTCAGAAAGCGAATTTCAATCAAAAATCGCTGCC